>JBNMJS010000028.1:0-20199 GCA_050873965.1 Cyanobacteriota bacterium
ATGGTTGAGTGCTAATATTTTCGTGACTACTCTAGCGTGCCTTTTCTTTCTTTTTCTACTGTTTTCTTTCTTTGGGCTTCGCAACTCCGAAAGAAAGAAAACAGTTATAATAATATAATCAAAGAAATGAGGCATTAAAATTAAACAAATTATATCTTTGTCAGGCGGAGCCTGACCTAAAACTCAAAATGACGAAAATATTTGTAGGGTGCATGTAATGCACCAATTGTTTTTTCGCTAAAATTTATAAATTTTGTTAATAAATATTTCAAAAATAGTAATTGTAACAATATGTAAAAACAAATTCAAAACACCTAAAACTCAGTTATAATGCCCTATATGATATGATATGATATGATATGGTGGGGTGGAGCAATTTTACTCTAAAAAATAATTTTTTATTAATACGGGAATTATTAGGAGTATTTTGTAATGGGAATTAATAGTATTAACCAATCTAGAAATATATATTTTACTCAATTAAAAGAACAAAATAATTATAATACTAATTTAAATTTAGATAATGTTTTATTCGCATCTAATAAATTAACTAAAGATGTTTTTAATGGTAAAACATCTTTACCAAAAGATGGAAAAGATGATGGTTCAATTGGATTTGATTCTGCATTATCAAATATGATTAAAGGTGTTGGCAATTTTTTTAAAGGAATGTTTTGCGACGAAAATGGTAATTTTAGCGTGAAACAAACATTAACTACAGTTGGTATTGGTGTAGCAATTGGTGCAACTTGTGCATTTATGCCTGCAATAACAATTGCTGGCTCAGCATTTTCAACAATGGGTTTGATATCAGGTGGTTTTTTAGGTTTTTCTGCTTTGCATCTAGCTGATTCATTCATTAATGTTTTGAATGCTGATACTGATGATGATGCTGAAAAAGCATGGCAAGGTGTTGGTTCATCTTTAACTGAAACTACATTATCATTTGTTGGTTACAAAACTTCTGGAGGTGTTTTTGCAAAAGATTCTGTAAAAACAACACCAACTTTTTCATCTGATTCAAAATTAACTCCAAAATCTGAACCAGTAGTAAAAGAACCAGTTACACAAATAGTAGAACAACCAAAAGCACCAGTAGTAAAAGAACCAGTTACACAAATAGTAGAACAACCAAAAGCACCAGTAGTAAAAGAACCAGTTACACAAATAGTAGAACAACCAAAAGCACCAGCAGTAAAAGAACCAGTTACACAAATAGTGGAACAACCAAAAGCACCAGCAGTTGAAGAACCAGTTACACAAATAGTGGAACAACCAAAAGCACCAGCAGTTGAAGAACCAGTTGCACAAATTGTGGAACAACCAAAAATGACTTATGAAGAGCAAATACAATCTTTATGGACTATTCCTGAAGAACATAATACAGTAGTATCAACAGCAGAACAACCAAAAGCACCAGTAGTAGAAAAACCTGCAACTGTAGATCCACAAATGGAAGAAACTGTTAAATTGTTGAAACAGTTTGAAATAACTGATGATTCAGCAGTTTTAACACATCATAGTTTAAATTCTATGAATTCTGATGTTAGAGATATAATGAGAACAAAAAATTTAACAGAATTACTTGAAGAATTTGGATATCGTGAAATTAGGACCATATTGTCGAAAATTGTAAAAACAGATGCTGAATTTGAAAAATTACCACCATTGGAGCATGAACAAGTTGTATATAGAGGACGTGCTTATAATCGTATTCGTAAAAATTGTAATGGAGATTTTAAAATTGTTGAAAATGCTAAAGTAGGTGACGTAATTGTTCCGGATGAAGGATATTCATACACAGGCTTTGATTCTTCTGTACTGAATGGATATGGTTCATCAAGCAATGGTATTTTATATGAAATAAGACTTCCTAAAGGTGCAAAAGTTTCAAGAAATTCTGAACATTGGATAGCACATAAAGGTGAAGCAGTTATGCCTAGAGGTGCTAAATACAAAGTTCTTTATAAAAATGTAGATAAGAATGGTTTAACTAATATTGTAATGGAATATATTTTGCCGACAAAAAATAATTTTGAAGAATCACAAGCATTATTAGCACAATTACAAAATATGGTTAAGTAAAGAGTTTATACAAAAAGGTTTGTTAATTTAACAAACCTTTTTTATTTTACATAAATATTGAATTATTCTTACGGTTTAATTAAGAATTTAATTGCTTTGCCAGCAATGTGTTGTTTCATTGCATATTCAACATCTTTCAATGGTAAAGTATCTGTTATCAATTTTTCAACTTCAACATCACCTGATTTGATATATTCTAGTGCTTGTCTAAAATATTTTGGTGTGTGGTGGAATACGCTCATCAATTTGATGTCGCCATAGTGCATTCTTGTTGTATCAATTGAAACAGTTGAACCTGATTTGCAACCACCAAAGAAATGTACTGTACCACCAGGTCTTACGCAAGAGAATATTCTTTCCCAAATTTCTGGTAGCCCTACACATTCAACAGCAACATCTAAACCTTTTTTCTCTTCTGTAAATTCTTTGAAGATTTTTTCTGGGTTTGGATATTTCTTCAAGTCAATAATTTCGTCTGCGTGTGCAAATTCTTCTGCCATTTGAAGTTTTAAAGGGTTTCTACCTGCAACAATTACGTTTGCACCTTTCAATTTTGCTAATCTTGCGAACATCAAGCCAATTGGTCCAATACCTATAATACCAACTGTTTGACCTGCTTTGATTTCTGTTCTTTCTACACCGTGAACGACATTTGCTAAAGGTTCACAAAATGCTGCCTTATCAAAGCTTAAATCATCTGGTAATATTAAAGTGTTCTTTTGAACAATTCGCTCTGGAACGATGATATATTCAGCATAAGCACCGTTTAACAAGTCTAAATGCTCACAAAGATTGTATTCTTCGTGTCTGCAGAAGAAACATTCTCCACAAGGTGCAGAGTTTGCCGCAACAACTCTATCGCCAACTTTTAGGTTATCAACACCATCGCCAATTTTTTCTACGATGCCTGCAAATTCGTGTCCAAATCCTGATGGAATAGATTTAATCAATACAGGGTGACCACGTCTATATGTTTTAACATCAGTACCACAAGTCAAGGCTGATTTGATTTTTACTAAAATCTCACCTTTTGCTAGTGGACGTAGTCTTACATCTTCATATTTTATATTTTCAGGTCCGTAAAATAGTACAGCTTTCATTTATATTTCCTTAAAATTTTATGTATGCTTTCATTATTTTGTTTGAGATTGTATCGTCAAACGCTTCTTGGATTTTTTCTACTGGATAAACAGTTGATAAGTTTTTAACGTCAACTTCTTTATCTGTCAAAAGTTTTAAAGATGTTTCCAAATCAACTGGTCTTGGTGAATAACTACCAAGAACTGTTAATTCTTTATAATAAATTTCGTTATTTGCATAACCCATATTCTTAGGTGTGCTAGCAAAAATAAGAATTTTACCACCAAGTCTAACTGTTTGTAATGCTAATGGAATAGCAGCATCTGCTCCAGATGTCATAAAGATACAATCAGCACCGATTTCATTTGTTTTTGAGTAAATAAATTTATGTGCAACTTCAACATCTAAAGAATTAAAAGCGTTTATTCTGTGTTGTTTTGCAAGTTCAATTCTATCGTCCATAATATCGCAACCATAAACATTCATACCAAATGCTCTTAATGCTTGTGCCATTAATAGACCAATTGTACCCAAACCTATTACAAGTACATTTGATTGAGGTGCAAGTTTAGCACGTTTTACTGCACGTACACAACAACCTAATGGCTCATAGAATGCTGCTTCTTCTTCTGTTAAATTCTTAGGCATTGGGTGAGTTACGTTTTCAAGATGTTCTTCGCTCAAATATACGTATTCGCTAAATCCTCCCGGACGAATGTTTGTAGATTTGAAGTGTTGACACATTGAATAACTTTCACCTTTGCAATATGCACATTTAAAACAAGGTATATGGTGAGATGCTACGATTTTATCTCCAACTTTAAACCCTGTTTTAGAATTGATTTCTACTATTTCAGCAACAATTTCGTGACCTAATACAGTGCCGTCTTTTGAAATATGTTCTCTGAACTTTACAATATCCGAACCACACAAACCACAACCGATTACTTTTACGATTGCACCTGTTTTGTCTTCCAATTCTATTTTAGGACGTTCTTCAAGAACGATTTTATTATTATGTATTTCTGCTACTCTCATATATTTATTCCTTTTGTTCTTATTTTATCATAAACGAATAAATTTAATAATGATATTTACCTGTGCAGTATGTCAATTATTTCTTTGCAACTCAAGCCTGTTTCATTGATTGCTATATTACCCCAACCTGCCAATAATGGGGTGATTTGTGGATAGGTTTCACAAGGTCGCAAATTGTTAGAATTGTCATCTACAAAAAATGATGTTGTTATATTATTCTTTATCATATATTCATTGATGAATTCTGCTTTTGTTTTGTATGGCAACAGTTCTTCTTTCGCAAATATTTTGCTAGGCTCTAAAATTAAATTATATTGGTTTAATCTTGTATTTATTGCAATATTATTCTTTTTAGAAACGATTATTATATTGATTTTTTTGTCATTATACAATTCTTTTATTTTATTAAAGAATGGAAATGGAGTTTCCAATGAGTTCCAAAACTCTTTATGATTATTCATCATATCAAGACGTTTTGATAAATAGTTTTTATCAAAAATTTCTTCTTGTTTAGTATCTCGATTTTGCATCAATTCGTTATACTTATTTATGAAATCGTTATCATCTATATAGTTGTGTTCTGATAATAGTTTCATAATGTAGTAATATTGCCAAGAATTGAACACCAAAAATTTGTATTTATAAAATTGTTTATAAATATCTTCATTTATTTGTTCAAAAATATCTATGTTTGAATATGCATAACGGCACAAAACAAAAGCTTCTCTTAGTGTATTAAACAAAACCCCATCAAAATCAAGAAATACAGTTTTCATAATTTCGCCTTATAAAATATATGCAATACTTAAAGCAATAAGCAATATTTGTATTGCTGTGAAATATTTTTCTGTAGGATATTTTGCTGATAGTCCAAGTATGAATGGTGAAAATGCAAACAATAACATAATTCCTTTGCGTGATATACCAGAAAGTATTCCTGCATATAACAAAGAAAGTATGATATATATTCCCATAAACGCTGCAATACCTGCACAATAGTTTGAAACAAACATTGCATCTTTTTTACGGAATACAAACATTTTTCCATAAATTATAGAAACGGCTAATAGTGTTGCGTTTATAGCGTAAAAATATTTAAGTATAGTCATTAGCATAGAACGCACTCCTTGATTTCTGAATGCGAGTTAAAGAAATCGCTAGCAGTTTTAAATACATATTCTTTTTCATTATCATATAGTACCATGTGGTAACTATCGTGTAATATAATAAGTTGCTTATCTTCTGATGAAATCATATTGTATGTGATTTTTGAACCTTTTGGACTCGCTAAATCGTCTTCTTCTGAGTGGATTAGCAATATTGGTGCTACAACTTTTGCCATACGTTTTTTGTTTCTTACGTAATTTGAAAGTTTGAATAGTTCAAATATACAAGTCATAGGAAAGTCGTTCATACCGACGTCACCTTTTTGAAGCAATTTCTTAACGATATTTCTTGTTCTAAGATTCTTAATTCCGTGAGGATCACATTCAGGATATGTGTAATAAAATCTGATTAAAGTTGACAATCCGATTGGTAACAAGAAACTGTACCAAGGCAATCTCCAACCGTCAAGGAATAATGTTGTAGAAAGAGCAACAATACCTTTAACTTTGTCAGGATATTTTTGTGCAACTGCAATCGCTAATACAGAGCCTAAACAAATACCTGAAACATATACTTCATCATACTTTGCATAAAGTTCTTCAAACTTTTTATAAGAAAATTCCAACCAGTCTTGATATTTTACAGTATAGATTTCTTCTACTTTGTCACCGTGTCCAGGAAGACAGTCTGCATATATATCGTAACCTTGAGCATATAGATGTTGTCCATATTTCTTTAATTCGTATGGACTTCCAGTCATTCCATGAAACAATAACACGGCACGGCGTGCTGTGTTATTGTCATGTATAAGTTCAAAATCTAAAGTCATTATTTTTCAAACCTGCTAAATAATTGGTCAAACAAATCAATTGCCATATCAATTTCTTCTTCTGTTATGTACAATTGAGGAACAAGTGTAATGATGTTCTTATAGAAACCACCGTTGTTAAGAACAAGACCACATTTCTTTCCTTTGTATGACAAGTCACCTTTCAAACCTTCTTCTTGAAGTGCATCGCATAATTCTCTGTTTGGAGTTATACCATCTTTTTGAGTTAATTCCATTCTTAGAGCGAAACCGATACCATCAACATCACCAATTGAACTATATTTAGATTGAAGATATTTTAAACCATTCATAAATCTAGCACTCTTAATTGGAATATCGTGTTCTAGTTTCTTTTCATCTTCTTCAACGATGCTCATAACTTCATAAGCTGCTCTAACACCTAGTGGGTTTGAACAATATGTTGAGTGAGCACTACCTGGTGTAAATACATCAGGAGCGATGAATTTTTCTCTAGCCCAGAAACCTGCTAATGGGTTCATACCATTTGTAATTGATTTAGCAAATGACATAATATCAGGAGTAACACCATAGTTTTCAATAGCCCATAGTTTACCTGTTCTGAACATACCCATTTGAACTTCATCAACACAGAACATAATGTTGTGTTCATCTAAGATTTGTTTTAATTCTTTGAAATACCATTCTGGTGGATTGATGTATCCGCCTGTACCTAAGATAGGTTCACAGTAGAATGCTTTGTATTCACATTCACCAGTTTTTGGATCGTAGTATGAATTGTATTCACTTTCAAACATTTTTGCTACTTGTTTTACACAGAAATGGTTACAAGAATCACATTTCATACCGTAAGGACATCTGAAACAATAAGGGAATGGAATGAATTGTGCTCTATCACCAAAGTGTCCATATTTTTCTCTGTATCTGAAACTTGAAGTCATACAAGTTGCACCGATTGTTCTTCCGTGGTAACCACCTTGGAAAGCAAATACAGCGTTTCTACCTGTATAGTTTCTGATAACTTTAAGAGCATCTTCGTTAGCTTGAGCACCACCTACGTTGAAGTGAATTCTACCTTTTTCTCCAAATCTCTTATAGTTCATATCAGCCATCTTTTTAGCCAACATTGGTTTATAATCATATAAATATTTAGGGCATAATTGTGGCATTGTATTCATTTGGTCTAATACAGCATCATTGATTCTTTGATTTCTGTATCCAAAGTTACAAGCCGAATACATCATTTGTAAATCTAGATAAGGAGTATCGTTAGAGTCATACATGTATGAACCTTCACAACCTCTGAAAACTTTTGGATCTGGTGAATAGTGAACTGTATCACCGTATGAATCATATTCTGCGTCTAGTTCTTTAACTTCTGCGTCTGTAAGTTGTTGTTTATCTAAGCAAATCATGTTTATACCTCACTAACTTTTTTCATTGCTATTTTTTTTTCGATAGTCTTAACATATCATGCAAAATTTAAAATGTAAATGGTCTGTCATCAGACCATTTAGTTTTGTAAACTTTTTTCTTAAAAAAACTAAAAATTTTTAGTTAAATTTTGTATTATCATGTTATTATTATATTGTGTTAGTAGATTTATTTATATAATTATATGTAGGTAAAATTCAATGGTAACAACTATTACATCTGATGAAAAACTTAGACATATAAATAACATGCTCAGTGAAATTAGTAATATTTACCAAAAATTGTTATTATCTAAAAATGTTCCTGAGAGTGTTTTTATTGTGATGTCTTCTATATTAGAGTTGGGTGAAGGTTGCTTGCAAAAAGATATTGCAGAAAAAAGTTATATCAATAAAAAAACTGTGAACTCAACTATTAAAAAATTACAAAAAGAAGAATATATTGAACTTAAAGCAGGAAAATATCCTAATATGCATATATTTTTAACAGATAAAGGACGTGTTTATATGTCTGAAAATATTATGCCTATTATTGAATTAGAAAATAATGTTCTTGAAAGTATGCCAGAAAATGAATTTGAAGTTTTAGTTGACTCTTACAAAAAATATATTGACAACTTTAGAGAACATGTTGAAAACTTTTCTAACAACATTTCATTTTAATTAGGGTATTATTATTTTAGTTTGTTAGTATATTTTAAATATTGCTGTGGCAACATAGCATTTGTTCTGTTATGTCTGCGTAGTTTTTGTATTGAACACAATTGATATTGTTGTTTTTGCAATATTCTAAAAGTCCTGCTTTTGCAAAAACTACATCTGGCAATTTTGATACACAAAAATCAGATGCACCATCACCAGCATAATATACTTTTTGGTATAATTTTTTTAGGTTTTTAACGACTTTGCATTTGCAAGTGCCGGCATTGTTTGTGCATTTGTGGGAATCGTTAGGAAATTCTATGATAAATTTCCCATATTCATTAAAATATGCGTGGTTTGTTATTACGTTTATATAATCAATTTTATTCTTTTCTAAAATTCTATTAATAAAATAGTCTAAACCATCACTTAAAATGATTACTGGCATGTTCATTTCTTGTGCTTTTTGACTAAACAAAATAAAATTTTCATCAATTTCGATTGTTTCAAGAAATTCATCTATTAGTTGTGGACACAAATCTGGAACAAGTGCAAATTGCTTTACAAGACATTCTTGTGAACCAATTATTCCATCTCGCCAATCGTTTTCAATATCTAACCATCTAGGGTTAGCATAGTCTTCTAAAAATTTTGATAATGTGTCTTTTTTTGTGATAGTTCCGTCAAAATCACTTACTAATATTTTTTCTCTCATTTCTCAAGTTTAATATAAACATTGTAATGAAACAAATTTAATAATATAATTTTTACAAATGAAGAGATTATTTTATTACGATACAAAAATAGGTAAACTTGGTATAGCAGAAGAACATGGCTTTTTGACTAATATTTATTTTATGAATATGAAACAGCCATTGGATAGCAAACTGTATGAAACTGACGTTATAAAAGAAACATTTAACCAATTGTGTGAATATTTTGACGGTAAAAGAAAAGAGTTTGATATTCCTGTAAATCCTTCTGGTACATCTTTTCAACAAAAAGTTTGGTGTGAATTGTTGAATATACCTTATGGTGAAACAAGAAGTTACAAGGATATAGCAATTGCAATTGGAAATGAAAAATCGACTCGTGCAGTAGGCAATGCAAACAATAAAAATCCAATACCTATTATTATTCCTTGTCACAGAGTGATTGGTGCAGATAAAAGTTTGACAGGATATGCAGGTGGATTGAAAATTAAAAATTATCTTTTAGAACTTGAAAAATCTTAATATAATAGCAATTTTTGATAAAAAATTTGTTTAATTTAATTATGAAGGTTAATAGTTCTACTATTTTACATTTATCTAATTCTGTGAATTCTGTTGCAAAGACAGTTGAACATGCTTCTGAAAAGATTGCATCTAGTCCTGATTTGCCAAGATTTTCATCACCAGAAATGATAATGGCTAGAACGTTGAATAAGATTGCTCTTAGAGAAGTTAAAAATCCTAAGACTTTTAAATTTCCAAAAGCCACTAAAGAAGATTTAAAACGATTAACTTCAAATACTATAGAAGATAGTTATAGTAGAGTGACTTGG
Source organism: Cyanobacteriota bacterium (assembly GCA_050873965.1). Lineage (GTDB taxonomy): Bacteria > Cyanobacteriota > Vampirovibrionia > Gastranaerophilales > Gastranaerophilaceae > UBA2883. Next base: position 9,740 of record JBNMJS010000028.1, read on the forward strand.
ACTAATCCGAAAGACAATAAGATTTATCACATATTAAAAGAAAATGAACTTGATAATGGTAATATTTCTGTAAGAATTTTAAATGAAGATGGCTCATTCTTGAAAAATGCTGAAGTAAAACCTAAAAGAATAGTTATTATTGATGATTTTAGTGATAAATCTAAATCTTATGGGCTTGCACATGGTGAAATGGTTTCAACTTTTGCTAAGCGTCATAATCCTTTTGCAAAGATTGAAACAATAGATGTTGGAATGTCTTTCCCTCATGATTCAAAATATTTAGATGCCGTTGAAAGTTTAAACCGTAGAGTTAATAATGGTGAACAAATAGATTTTGTAAGTTGTTCAAACGGTGCAATTTGTTATACAACAGATAAAAAATTTAGAAATATGTCATCTGAATTAGACAGTATTTCAAATTTGGCAAATGGTAAGACTAGAGTTTTGTATAGTTCGGGTAATTCTGTTAAGGATGCGGCAAAAACTGCAAACAATGTTCTTTTAACAACAAGACAAGTTGAAGGAGTAGGTTCAATATCTCCAACTACCCATAAAATCTCAGATTTTTCAGCCTCAAGAAATTCATATTTTACTCAGCATTATGAATGTGGTGAATATCATTTTAGACCAACTGCTAATGGTGTAAATATTACTGGTTTGTCTGGTACTGATTTAGTTATAAATGACAAGAATTTTAATGAACATATTCAACATAATCCTGTTATCGGTAAGTCTAAAGAACGTGTTGATAAGTGTATGAATAAGATAAAAGAAGAAATAGATAATGTATATAAAGAAAAATCAAATTTGTTTAAGGGTGGACGTATTGATTTTGCGAAGTTAAGAAAATTAGAAGAACGATTAACAACATTAGAACGTAGAAAAATAAAATTGAATAGTTATTGTTATGATTCAAAGTTAGAAAATGGTGTATATGAAGCACCTGAAAATGTTTTTGGTACAAGTTTTTCTGCTCCTATTAGAACAGCAAAAATTTCGTTAAATGAAATGTTTAAAGATATTGTTTAAAAATATACGTTTTTTGTTAAAATAATACTTTTTCTCATATAGATTGTGTAATTATATTAATTTACTGGACATAAATCAAATATTATTATAAAATTTAGAAAAAGGAATTTAAAAAATGGCAAAAAATATTGATACTATACCTATAGAAGTTTGTATTTTGACAGCAGACCACGATATTAAAGGTACTGTACACGTTTCAAAATACACAAATACAAATAGAGAATTAACAGATCTATTAAACGATAGAGAAAGAAGATTTTTGGCAGTAACAAATGCTGAAATCTATTCTAGAAACTCAAAACAACCTCCAAGACGTTATAATTTCTTGGAAATTCACATGGATTATGTATTGATGGTTCACCCATCATCGCAAGCTGTGTTTAAAGAATCTGGTCGTTCTCAAGAAGATATTGCCAGATTTAGAGAATTAAGACTTAAATTAAATCAAACTAAACCTTTCTAGGGTTTAGTTTTTGTTTTGGGATGACTTAGCGGAGAAGATTTTTAGTTATGAAAAAAGCAATATTTATTGTAACAATTTTGTTTGTTGCAGTTATATCAACGGCTTGTATAAATAATATAGCAGTTCAAGAATTGAATAATGCTGCTAAATCTTATATGGATAAAGGTGATTACAATGCTGCTATCGAAAGACTTGAATCAAGTCTTGAATTAGATGGCACAGTATATGAAACATATTACAATTTAGGTGTTGCTTATGTTGAGGCTAAAAAATATGATAAAGCCGTTGAAACATTATCAAAAGCAATCAATTTGAATTCAAAATATGCTGATTCATATTATACATTAGGTGTTGCTCAAGAGGGTTTAGCTGATTCTTATGCAGATACAAATAATACCGAAAGTGTAAAACTTACTTCTGCAGAAGATGGTGTAGCAAATACTTCTGAAAACTCTTATCAAAATTATTCAGATGAAGTAAAAGAAAAGATGATTGAGGGTTATTTATCAGCAATTACTAATTATAGAAAATATTCAGATATGTCTAACTCAGCACAAAAAACAGAAGAAATAAATTCTCATATTGCCGAAATGGAAAAGGTTTTAGGCAAATTGGGTTATACAGGATCTAGTTACTAATGTTTTCAGCTCCTGAACTTTCATATTTCTTAGTTTGTGGTTTTCCTATATATTATTATGGTGTAATTCTTGCTATTGCTATATTTTTGGGGATTGTTATTTCTAACAATATTGCTATGAAGAAGTATTTTTTGTTTGGAGTTATTCCAAATGTTTCAACTTCTGTAATTATTGGTGGAATTGTTGGGGCTAGATTATATTATTGTTTGTTAAATTATAGTTTATATTTAAAAAATCCATTAGAAATATTGGCTTTGCGTGAAGGGGGATTATCCATTCACGGTGCAATATTGGGTGGGGTTTTGGTTTTGATTTATCAAGCAAAGAAACATGATATTAAATTCTTAAAATTATGTGATATTTTTGCATTAGGTTTACCATTGGCTCAGAGTTTGGGACGTTGGGGAAACTTTTTTAATTCCGAAGCTTTTGGAATGCCAACAGATTTGCCTTGGAAAATGTTTGTTAGACAACCTTATAGACCTGATAAATATTTTTCTTGTTCGTATTTTCATCCAACATTTTTGTATGAGTCATTATTAGATATTGTTATTTTTATAATTTTATATAAGTTGGTTTTACCAAAATATAAGGACAATTATGGGATAATAACTGCGTGGTACTTGATATTGTATTCTATTGTTAGATTTTTTATTGAATATTTGCGTGTCGATTGTGAAAAATTTATCTTTGGAATGGCTATTCCACAAGTTGTTTCTATTGGTTTAATTATTATTTCGACAATATTCATTTTAGTAAAAAGAAAACAAGAATATTAAACTATTGAATAATTAAATCTAAGTTTGTGTCGTTTTTAGTGTTTTTGAGAAATATCTTTTTGATAAAGATAATAAAATTGTTTTCTTTCTTTTGAGGTTCTTCAAAAATATCATTACCAGTATATGTCGGTATATCTTTTGTTGCTCTTTCCATAATGATTGTTTTTGTATCTTTTTGAGATTCAGGGTGAAATTTTACATAGATGTTATGAAAAAATGTAGCAGTTTGTATATGAATATTTGATGGACAAATTCTGCCAATCACAACGCCTAAAAGCATTGCAGATAATATTATAATAAGTGTATTTAAAGAAAAAAGTTCAAAATGTTTCATTGTTATCCTACATTTTCTGGTTTGTGGTGTTTATGCATACCAAGTGATGCAACGTGTGCAACTGCTGAGGCTACTGCTAAATAGCAAGAGGCTCTGTGTAATTTCATACTTTTTTCAATTCCTGTAATCATTGATGCACCAAAGAATCCAAGTGCCATATATCCAGTTGTAGTTACAGGGTTTAGGTGTTTTTTTGTTTTTTTATTTTCATTATTTTGTACTGGTTTCGCACTAAAATTAGGTGATAGTCCTATTGATGATACACGCATAATAATCTCCATTTGTTAGTTAATAATAACATAGATTTTGTTGTTTTCAAATTTATTATTTTGTCTTTTCTCTTAAATTTTCTGGAGCTTTTCCACCATATCTGTTGCGAACTTTTATTGCACCCCAAGCACGATACATTCCGTTTTCGTATGTTATTAAGTAATATCCACCTTCTTCTATATATTCTATTTGTGCATTCATATATGTATAGTCTTCTGGTGGTGTAATTGCTTCCATTGCATATTTAGTACGTACAATAGATTGTAATTTTTCTCTATATTTAACTTTACGTTTTTTGTGTTTTTTATTATGTTCTGCTTTTTCTTGTTGAATTCGTTGTACTTCTGCTTCGTTTTGAGCAAGTTTGAATACAGGAATAACTGCTACTAGATTGTGCGATTCTATTAGTAACAAGAATTCTTTATCATCTGATAATGCTAGTTCGTATATTCCAGGAGATATGTAATTGCCGTTGTAGTCATAAATATAATCAACCAATTTTAGAGTTGGCTCTTTAAGGCTAGAATGTTGATACCTAATTATAGGAGATTGGTTCTCTAACAATCCAGATGGGTATATTGGATAGAGCAAAGTCTCATCAATAACACGCATATTAGGTGGAATGTCGTGTTCTATCATCATAATTATGAAATCTCCTTGATTAAATGTTTAATAGATTTGTCAATCTGGTTGAATGATTTGCCTAATGCACTTGTGTGTGCTGTGAAAATTAGTGACATATATTGGTTAAGATTATTTTCTTCTTTAAGAATTAGTCTGATACTTTCTCGCATAAGTCGTTTTAGTCTATTTCTTTTAACAGCACGTTTATGAGTTTTTTTGCTTACTACAAAACCGATTTTAACAATACCATCATTTTGTTTTTTGCCAACATTTAGAGTTATTCCACCGTTGTGATGGAAATTTTTTGTTCTGTATGTTGCATTAAATGCTTGTTTTTTCTTTAATCTGTTTTGTTTTGGTAGCATACAAAAATTATACACCGAAATTATGTTATAACAAAACAAAAACGATAGAACTTTATTAAAATTCTATCGTTTTTAGTTAAATATTTAGTTTTTAAACTATGCTTCAGCAGGTGCTTCTTCTGCAGGTGCAGCAGCTTCAGCCTCAGCAGCTGCCTTTGCTTCTGCTTCTGCTTGAGCCTTAGCTTCTGCTTCAGCAGCAGCTTTTGCTTGAGCTTTCTTAGAAAGTTTTACAGTTTCTTTCTTTTTGTAGTTTAATGTACCGTCTTCGTTACAATTTTTGATTAAGTATGCAACTGTTTCTGTAGGTTGAGCACCTTTAGAAATCCATTCTTCTGCTTTAGATTTGTTTAATTGCATAACTTTTGTTTTTGGATTGTAGTGACCTAATTCTTCGATAGGTTTACCTTCACGTTTTGTAGTTGAATTAATAACGATAATTCTGTATGTTGGAGCTTTTTTAGCACCTAATTTTTTAAGTCTGATTTTTAACATTTCAATTTCCTTCTTTTTTAATATTCCTTTGTGAGAATTCGCCGCTTAATTCTCAGCTAAATAACCCTAAGAGGAGAGAGTTATTCCATAACAATTATAACCATGAAGAAAGTTTATAATCAAGCAACTATTAACACTTTTTAAAATAGTAGCAATTTATATTTTTATGTACGTTCAATTAAATATGAATACTACTATTAATAATACTCAATTCACAGCAATAAAATTAAATACAACAACAGTACAAAGACGTGTAGTTGGTAATAAATTCAAAGATGTTAATGTTAATTATGTTCGTATATTACCAGAAGACAAACCTGCAATAAAAAAATTTTCTCAAGAATGTAATACAAATCAAATAACAAAAAATATTTTAGAAGATATGGACGATAGATATTCTGCTGTATTTGCGTTGACTTCTCAACATAAAAATTTGAAGAAACTTAACCCAAAGAAAATTTTAGGTTTGGTAGAAACTATTGATGTTATTGATACTAAAAATTTAACTTATTTAGTTAGTGGCAGACGTGATGCTTATACAAAAAATAAATACGCAGGAATTGGAAAAGCAATTGTAAAAAATGTCGTTCAAGATGCAAAAAATAAAGATATGGTAGAAGTTGAAACATATTCATTGCGTGATGCTAGACCATTTTATGAAAAGATGTTGTTTAAATCTGAGAAAAAACAAAATTATTATAAATTAGGTCGTGAAGATTTTGACAAGATGTTAAATCTGTAATTCTTATTAACGATTGTAAAGAATATCTTAAACATAATAGTTCTATAATCAATTATTGCCTCAAAAAAATCTTTATATAAATAAGTGAGATTAAGTTTGGGGATATTATTATGTCTTTGAGAATGAATGATTTTATTAATAATGTTAATGGTGTTCAAACTGTTAAACCACAACAAACAGCACCAAAAATATCATCAGCTCCTGTTACTGTACCAACTAATAGTAACGATTTGAGAGATGAATTTGTTACTCAACATAAGAAAAATGGTTTGTTTGAAAGAGTATATAATGCTATTAAAAACGTAACTCATTTTGGTATCGGTTCAAAAAAAGTTGAATCAACTATTCAAGATTATGAAAATGGTAAAGTTGATAAAAAAGTAGCTGAAAAAACTATATCTGATTATAGAGTTTCTCAAGAAAATTCTGCACAAGTTTTTGGTGATGTTGCGTCTTCTGGTGTAGGATTAGGTTCATTTTTCTTGTTAAAGAATTTTGCTGAAACTTTTAATGGTTCGTTTAAATTAGGTGCTATTTCTGAAAATTTAAAAACAGTTATGGGTAAAAATACAATGGAAAGTTTGAAAAACTTAGTAGGTTCAAAAGGTAAAACTACTGCTATTGCTGCTGGTGTTGCTGCATTAACTGCTGGATTTACTAAATTGGCTGTTTTAAAACTTGATAGAATCGGCTCAAAAGAATTTAGTGTTTCAGATGAAGAAAAATCTTTAAAAGAACAATTAAAACAAAAGAAATCTGAAAATGCTCCTAAATCTGAAATTAGACAATTGAAAAAAGAATTAAAACATTTACAAAGAGATAGGGTTGAAGCTAACAAATCTCAAGATAAAAAGAATTTCTTTACTGGTGCATTAAATGGTGTTTTAGCACCGATTGTTACACTTGGTGGTGGTTTAATAGGTGGACCATTATACGCTTTAGCAGGTATTGGAACAAGATATGCTGCAAGTTCAAATGATGATAATAAAAAATCTGTTGGTGATTTTGTTAATACTTTGAAAAATAATGGTGTAATGACTGCAATTGGAACGGCTGCAGTTGGTGCTGTTGCAATTAAAAAAGGTAAGTTTAATGAAACATTGGTTAAAAATGTCGAAAAAACCGTAAAAGATTTAAAAGGTGTTAATTTAGTTGAATCAGAATATGCAACTGCAAAGACTTCTTATCAACAACTTGAAGAAACTTTATTAAATTCTACTGCTATCCGTCATATAAGATATGGTTCAGGTAGTTTAGAAGATAAAATACGTAAGTTAACAGATGAAAATATTTTCACAGTTAAATTCTTGCAAATTAAGGGTAATGAAGATGCTTTAGTAAAAGCGTTAAAAGAAAATTGCCCACCATCACGAACTATGGAACAAGCTCAAGCTGAAGTTAATAAGCTAATTGGTGAAGATGGTAAATATACAATTTCTAAATTGTTAGGTGTTGGTACAATTGCTGAAAGTTATTTAGCAACAGATGCATCTGGTAAAGAAGTTTGTATCAAAATCTTAAAAGATGGTATAAATGCTGAAAAAATTAAAAAAGATGAAAAAGCCTTTATTGAATTGATTACACAAGGCCTTCCAGATGAGAAATTGACAGAAGAACAAAAATATTTAGTTAAGAATGTAAGAAATTTAGCAGATGGTATTTCAAAAGAAGTTGATTTTGAAAATGAAAAGAAAGCAGCACAAAAATTGGCTGCAACTACTAAAAAAGCAAATGTGGTAAAACCAATTGAGGCAAAATCTGGAATCTATGTAATGGAAAAAGCAAATGGTATTAGTGTAGAAACTTTTGCAAAATATCATGAATTACAATCTGAAAGGAAATGTGCTTCTCCATCAAGAATAGAAGAAATTGATAAAGAAATTGAAAAAATTAGAAGTAAATCTCCAAATTTTGATGATTTTGATTTATCTGATGATGAAGTAAAAGCTGTATTGATGAAATATATGGATGTTATGGTAGAACAATTCCATAAAGTTGATAGAAATGGTAAAACATTACACGCTGATATTCACCCAGGAAATATATTTATTGATTTAGGTGCATTAAAAGCTAAAAAAGGTAAAATATTTACATTGATTGATACAGGTAATACAGTTGATTTATCTAGAGAACAATCTCTTAGAAGTTTACAATTAACATCATTTATCAAAAAGGCAAATACAAAAGATATTTCAAAATTTGTAACAGATGGTGCAGTATTACCAGAAGGTATGACAAAAGAACAGGCTGAACAATTAGTTGAAAAAGAATTAAATAAAATATTCTTTGATACTGAAACTAAATTACCAAGTATGGATAATGACGCTGTTGTAAAAATTTCATCAAATATTATGAGAAAATTCAATATTATGCCAAATGATACTCAATTAAATTTGAATAAAGCAAAAACTTCTGCAAATAATTCGTTCCAAAACTTGATGAAATCATTCTTGGATAAGAAAATGTCTGATGAGATGGGAATAGGTGATGTTCCTGGCATGATGAAAGATTTTGGTGTGATTGGTGCAAAATATAAAGCAGCACCTAAGAAACAAGAATTATTAAATTTGTTGCAATTACCTTCATCTGAAGCAGTTCGTCAAGTCTTTAATCCAAATATGAAACAAACAAATTCTGTTGAATATTTAAGATATATTTATAAACAAAATATGCCAACTGCAAAGTCAGAACAACATATGCCAGAAATGTTTTAATAATAAATAGCAAGAGTCGATTTGATTATCGACTCTTATTATTTAGTAATGTTTCAATTGCATTATAAACTTCATCTATTGTTGGATAGTTTGTACATTCATTTGTTCCTTTTGGACATCTTTTTCGATGGCAAGGTGAACAATGTTCTTTTGCTGATACTGAAATATATTTATCTCCGATAGGAGCATATAATGTTTCAGGTGTAGAACAAAAAATTGATACGATTTTAGGTTTTTGTGTCGCCCAAGCAAGGTGAGTTGTTCCAGAATCCATAGAAATAACCAATTCTGCTCTACTCAACAATTCTTGAAGTTCTTCTAAATTAGTCTTACCAGCAAGGTTCAAGTATTTGTCTTCTGATATATAAGAAATTAGTTCTTTATCTTTTTCTGTACCGGTAAAAACAAGAGTGTATTTTTCACTAAGTTTTGGTATTAGTGCTTTCCAATTGTCTTTGTTCCAATGTTTAGTAGTCCAAGTTGTAGCAGGTGCTACCAAAATGAACGGTTTATTTTTTATTGGTTGAAGTAATTTTGTTATTTTTTCTTTCGTTTCTTTTGATGTTTGTGGCAAAGTTACCTTGATATTATCAGTATTTAGTCCTAGGTGTTCGGCATATTTTAGATAACTTTTGACAGCGTGTGGATGGTTACCAACACGTGTTGCTGGTATAATTTCGTTTCCACCTAGTATTGAGAGTTCTCTAGCATTCTTTGCTACGATTCTTCTTTTTGCACCACAAAATAGTGTCCACAAAAGGCTTTTAAGTATTAGTTGTATATCTAGTGCAATATCATATTTTTCGTTTCTAATTTGTTTTAGTATAGATATGTATTCAAAAAAGTTTTTTAGTGGTGTATGTGATTTTTTCCATTTTTCAATAGGTGCAAGTACAACTTTATCAACACAAGGGTTGTTTTTTACTAATTGATAGCCTTTTTCTGAAACCAACCAAGTTACTTCGTATCCATTGTTTTTTAGTATGTTTGCTAATGGGATTGTGAAGATTACATCTCCCATTGCACTAAGTCTGATTATTAAAACTTTTTGTTTGCTATTTGGCATGTTTTGATTTTAAACCAAACATAAAAAGTTTCGTAGATTTAGAATAATATTTTTAATATAATTTTGTTATGACTATTTCTGATAATATCAATGAATATGTAGAAAATTCAAAGTATAAGGGTAAATTATGCCGTTGGTATAAATTAGAAATTAATGTATTTGTTACTCCAATAACTGCAAATATTCAAAAAAAGGAAAGTCTATATTTCGATATAAATAAGGCAATAGAGTCTTGGAATAATGTTTTGTTGAAAAATAAATTCCCATTAAAGTTTAACGTTGTTCAAGTTTCAACTGGTGCAGATATAATTGTTCATTGGGTGAAAGTTGGTCGTGTTTTTGAGGGTATGTGTAAATATTTGTCTATAGTTAATGGTGAATTACGAAAAATAGCGATTGAGGTTGGATTACCAAATGAATTTTCTGGGAAAAATACAACTAATGAAAGTATATATTTTGCGATGATGCATGAATTTGGACATGCATTAGGTTTAGGACACGGTGTAGATGTTGATGATTTGATGTATGTGCCTCACCAGAAGAATATATCTATCCCATCTGATAACGATGTATTTGTGTTGAAACAAATATATTCAATATAAATGTATATCATATTGAGTATTTTATTTTAAATATTTAATATAAATCATTTATAATGTTATATCTGATTGTCATCTTGAGCAATTTATTGAACAAATTGTACATGATTATGCAAATTCTTGCGAAAGATCTATAAAAATAGAATTTATTAAATTATTTCGCAACATTTTTTTGATTATATTATTATAACTGTTTTCTTTCTTTCAGAGTTGCGAAGCCCAAAGAAAGAAAACAGTAGAAAAAGAAAGCGGATTGCCGACAGAGTACGGAAGGGCTTGGAGTAGTCCAAGACCTGTAGGCACGTTTAACGTCGGCAACCAAGCAGAAAAGGCACGCTAGAGTAG
>JBNMJS010000029.1:0-19730 GCA_050873965.1 Cyanobacteriota bacterium
ATTAAAAAATATACAAAATCACGAGTTGTGAGACTCGATTGTTGAATTATACAATTCTCGTGTGAACGGAAGCGTCGCCGAGAGTTTCTTTTGTTTCGTTTTCTTGTCGGCACAAGAAAATGAAAATAGCAATTTAACAAATTTAAAAAACAAATAGATTCTTCGCTTCGCTCAGAATGACGAAACCTCCGTCATACTGAGGCTTTAGCCGAAGTATCTATTAATTTTATTATAACATTTTTCTGGACTGCTTCGTCGTTCATTGCTTTAGATTATTCGGCTGGTCGCAAAAGCGTGGTTTTGCTCCACGTTACGGGCTAGACTACGTCGTCGCCACCTCTCACAAAATAATACTTAATTATTTTGCTCGACAGAGTCGAAAATCTACTTCTCGCAGTGACGTATTCATTATTTGTTGTTGAAAACAACACAGTAGGCACGAAAACATAAACGAAACCCTATAGCGAATTTGTTTGAGTGATTTTGAAACATTAAAAATATACAAAATCACGAGTTATTCGCTTCAATGGTTGAGTGCTAATATTTTCGTGACTACTCTAACGTGCCTTTTCTTTCTTTTTCTACTGTTTTCTTTCTTTGGGCTTCGCAACTCCAAAAGAAAGAAAACAGTAAAAATAATACAATCAAAGAAATATTGCAAAATAATATGACAAATTAAAAACATTATAAACAATTAGAAATCATTAACTAAAAACTACAATGCCTGTTGGATTAAACCCAACAGGCATTAAAAATCTAAAACTTATTCTTGACTGACACCGAGTCCACATACGTTTTTAGCAAATGCATATAATGCATACATACCTAACGCACCACCGGCGACTTTTGCACCAGTACCTTTAACTGCAGCAGTTGTCGCTGTCGCAGCCTTTGGTCCTTTCGTCAACAATGCTGCAGCAGAAAGTCCCCAAGGAACAAGGTCAGAGAACACCATGCCAGCAAAACCTTGAACGTAGCCAATACCAGCATTCACAAAACCTCTTAAACTATTTGTCAATTCCAAATCAAATAATTTATCTTTCAAGTTTTTATTTATCTCACTTGGTTGATGTAAATTCCTTGTATTTTCAAACCAATCAAGTGCAGCATCAGCATTTTTAGTTTTTACACGAATATCAGATCTTCTGACACCCTCTTTGTGTGCATCGTAGAGCAATGCACCTACGCCTAAAGCACCTGCCGTTTTAATTGCATATTTAGTTATTGCTTGTGAAGTTATTTTCATACTGCAACACTCCCTGTAGATTTATAAGCAACTGGTTCATTAACCATTGTTGTTTTTGCACTCAATTGTAATAATGAGTTAGCAATACTACCTTTTGTCAAATCACCAAGATTTGGATCTTGTTGTAACATTAACAAAATATTTTTTGTATTTTCATCACCACCTGCTAATTGTGATTCAATTGCAAGTAAGCCTCTATCCCTAACCTTATGGTCAAATGGATCAATTATCATTTTATTAACTAAAGCATTCAATGCTTTATCGTTATATCTTGTTTTATCTTCTTGTAATCTTTGAAGAACTTCACTTGCTGCATATTCACGTAATTCTTCATTATCACTATCTAAATATGCTTCCAAGTTTTTGATATATTCATCAGTAAGAACAACTACACGTTTTTTTACAGTATTTGTTGCGTAATTATTCATATAATATCCAGCAGGATAACAAGGTGAACCACCACCAGCACCAACGATTGTACAATTTGGCATTGGATTTTTCAACAATGGTGAATCAGGTGGCAATTTTGATGGATCAATAACATTACAATAAATACCAATACCTGCATAATTTTGTTGAGGTGTTTTGTTATCATTAGTATTGCATACGGCAGTTGGTGCATTATTTGCACCATTTGGTGTTATATTAGTAACATTTTGAGCATTGTTAGCAACATTTTGAGGTGCTTGAGCATTTTGTTGGACTCTTTGCATGTTGTTAACATTACCTACATTATTCATTGTACTAATAGAAGTAGCCATACACTTAACCTTTCATGTATATAAAGTAAATTCTCACAATAAAATTGCTACATGTTTTCAACATGTTTAAGAAATGTAAAAAAAACATACTAAAACTAGCAAAAATAATATTTACAGGCATTACAATAAGTATAAAATCACGTGTGTAAAAAGGAGCCTTTTATGACAACAATATCAAATGTAAACCAACAATATAACCGTTTTGAAACAGACAAACAAAAAGCGAGTGCTAAGAGATTTATCAATGCAGATGATGCAAAAATAAATAAAATGGCTCATAATACATACAAATTTCACGAGGGAGCAAATGATAAGAAATTCTCAAGAAACGTATCAATTGCAGTAAACTCACTTCCACTAATTGCAGTTGCATCAGGCTTAGCATCAAAAAAAGGTGCTGCAGCAGCAATTAAAGATGGTGCTTACTGGGGAATTGCATTATTAGCACCTAAAGCAATCAATGCAGTAAATAACAAACTAGTTAATGCTAGTTCAAAAGTTAAGAATGCCGAAAGAAAAAATGCAGGCACATCATATATGACACAAGTTGCTGCATCAATCGGTGCATACTTCGGTGCTACAGCGTTATTCAACAAAGCAATCGAAAAACCAAAAGTTAAAGAATTTGGTAAAAATATGATTGGAAAAGTATCTGAATTTGCTAGTAACGCTAAACAAGCCATCAAAAATATGAAGAGTCCAATCAATCTTTCACCAGAAGCAGGTGCAAAATTGGCAGGATTAAAAGCAAAAGTTAAAGTTCCTGAATTTGCAAAACCTGCAATCGAAAATCTTAAAAACTCAGAAACATTAAAAACTGCTTTAACTACATCTAAAAATATTGCTAAGAAAGCAATCAAAAATGCTCCTGTTCTTACAGTATTAGGTATTGGTGCTGCATTGGTAGCAAAATCAGTAAGTAGTGCAAACAAATTTGGCGAAATCAAATCTAATATCAAAAACGCTCAATTAGAAACTGCTAAAGGTCTTGTTAATGCATACAGCCAAGAAAATGAAGAATTAAAAGCAGAAAAAGAAGAAAAATTAGCAGACAATATCAACCCTGAAACACCAGACGAAGACATTGATGCATAATAATTTATTTTAAGCTATAATCTGAATATGGCTAAGATAAAGACGAAGTATGTATGTCAACAATGTGGGTATGAAACTGCCAGATACATGGGCAAATGTCCTGAATGTGGCAATTGGGATTCGTTTGTAGAAGAAACTATCGTAAAAGGCTCTCAAACAACATCTTCTCAAACAATAATTGATACTGCCCAACCACCTATGTTGATTAAAGATGTTGTTATTGGTGAAGAAATCCGTACTTCAACCAACATTTCAGAATTTGATAGAGTTTTAGGTGGTGGTTTAGTACAAGGTTCAATCGTTCTGCTTGCTGGCGATCCTGGAATAGGTAAATCAACACTATTACTTCAAACTGGTGGAGAACTTTCAAAACAAAACAAAAAAATACTTTATATCTCGGCAGAAGAATCTGCAAGCCAAGTGAAATTGCGTTCAAACAGATTAGAAATAAATTCTGACAATTTATACATCTACGCCCAAACTAATTTTGAATGTATAAAAAAACAAATTTTAGAAGAAAAACCCGACTTTGTTATTGTTGATAGTATTCAAGCAATATATTCTGACAATGTTCAAAGTTCAGCCGGTAGTGTTTCTCAAATTAGAGAATGCTGTAACGAACTTATGCATATTGCCAAAAGCGAAAACATAACAATGATTGTTATTGGACACGTAAACAAAGAAGGTAATATTGCAGGTCCAAAAGTTTTGGAACACATGGTTGACACAGTAATCCAATTTGAAGGCGACAAATACAAATCATACAGAATTTTAAGAGCCGTAAAAAACAGATTCGGAAACACATCAGAAGTCGGCATTTTTGAAATGGTGTCAAAGGGATTAAAAGAAGTAACAAACCCTAGTGAATTATTCTTAAAAGAATACAATCAATCACAAGCAACAGGTAGTGTAATAATCGTTGCAAATGAGGGAACAAGACCAATGCTTGTTGAAATTCAAGCACTTGTCGGAACTACTCCTTATCCTGCACCAAGACGAGTAACTAATGGTGTTGACTTAAGTCGTGTTTTGCAAATTTTAGCAGTATTAGAAAAACGAGTAGGCTTAAATCTTTCTAAACAAGATGTATATGTAAACGTTATCGGTGGTATAGATATTCAAGAACCAGCAGCCGATTTAGGAATTGCATTAGCAGTTGCAACTTGTGCAAGAGATGTTGTTATTGATGCACATACGGCAATTGTTGGGGAAGTCGGTTTGTCGGGTGAAATTAGAGCCGTTAATCATATAGAAAAACGTATCAAAGAAGTTGCGAAATTAGGATTTAAAAAAATTATCATTCCACAATCAAACGAACTTGATGAGAAATTTAAAGGAATAGAAATTATACGAGTTAAGAAAATCATTGATGCAATATCTGCTTGCTTAAGCAATGATATACAAAATAAATAAAGGAAAAATTCATGATAATCATAATGGAACCAAATGCAACAGAAGAACAAATAAATCATGTTGCAGAACATTTAAAAAGTTTAGATTTTAAAATAAACATCAATTACGGTGATGTATTAACAGTTATAGCCGCAATAGGTGACAAACGACTAGTTCAACCTCATTCAATAACATCTTTTGAAGGTGTTCGAGAAGTTAAACTTATCCAAGATCCATTTAAACTAGCAAGCCGTGAAAGCCAAAAAGAAGACACAGTAATAAAATTTTCAAACGGTTTAAAAATCGGTGGCAAAAACAAACCCGTAATTATTGCAGGACCTTGTAGTGTTGAAGAAAATATTGACGGATTGTTAGAAGTTGCGTTTGCTGCAAAAGAAATGGGAGCAAAAGTATTAAGAGGTGGAGCATTCAAACCTAGAACATCACCTTATGATTTTCAAGGATTAGAAGAAAGAGGTTTGCAATATTTAGCCCAAGCAAGAGAAAAAACTGGTTTGCTAGTTGCAACAGAAGTTATGGACACATTAGACTTGCCTCTTGTATGTGACTATGCAGATATAATCCAAGTCGGTGCAAGAAACATGCAAAACTTCAAATTGCTAAAAGCAATAGGTAAATGCAACAAACCTGTAATTTTAAAAAGAGGTCCTGCAGCAGGAATAAAAGAATTTTTACTAGCAGCAGAACATATTATGTATAATGGAAACCCAAATGTAATATTATGCGAACGTGGAATTAAAGGTTTTGACTCTGGATATACAAGAAATGTTCTTGACTTAGCAGCAGTAGGAGTAATTAAAAAATATTCACACCTACCAATAATTGTTGACCCTAGCCATGCAACAGGAAAACGTTATTTGATTGAGCCAATGTCAAAAGCAGCAATTGTTGCCGGAGCAGACGGGATAATGATGGAAGTACATAACAACCCAGACAAAGCGTATTCCGATGGTGCACAAAGTCTTACAATTCCTCAATTCAAAAAACTTATGAAACACCTTTCTAAACTTATCGAAGTTTTAGAATCTGAAGAATTTTGTGAAGAATAATAATATACAAAAGAGTTTTTTGTTTGTGATAAAATAAGCCTATAATAGTACAATAATTGAAAGAGGAAAATATAAATGAGTGAAAATACGACTAAAGAACCTATTTCCGCAAAAGAAACAATGCGACAAAGAAGACTACAAAAACTTGCAGAACTTGTAGATAAAGGAATTAATCCATATCCGTATTCATTCAAAAAAGATATAGATGCAGCAGAACTTCAAGAAAAATATAAAGATTTGCCAGCAGGTGAAGAAACAGAAGACTTCTACTCTGTTGCAGGTAGAGTTATGGCAATCAGAAACTCTGGTATGTTCATCGACTTAATGGACACATCTGGAAAAATCCAAATATTTTCACACAAAGAAAATATGGACGTTGATAAATTCAAAACATTAAAATTAATTGACGTTGGCGATATTATGGGATTTTATGGTTCTATCAGAAGAACTCCACGTGGAGAACTTTCTATCAAGGCTAAAGAATATACAATTCTTTCAAAATCATTACAAACATTACCTGAAAAATTCCACGGTTTAACAGACCAAGAAACTCGTTACCGTCAAAGATATGTTGACTTGATTATGAATGAAAAAACAAGAGATACTTTCAGAAAAAGAAGTTTAATCATTCAAAAAATTAGAGAATATTTAAACAACAAAGGATTCTTAGAAGTTGAAACTCCTATGTTACACACTCAAGCAAGTGGTGCAAATGCTAGACCATTTATTACTCACCACAATGCTTTGGACATGGATTTAACATTAAGAATCGCTCCAGAACTTCACTTAAAAAGATTGATGGTTGGTGGTTTAAGTGACAAAATCTTCGAATTAAGCAGATGTTTTAGAAACGAAGGTATTGATACTCGTCACAATCCTGAATTCACTATGATAGAACTTTACCAATCATTTGTTGATTATAATGATATGATGGAATTAACAGAAAATCTTGTTGCTTACGTTGCCCAAGAAGTTCTAGGAACAACAAAAATCCAATATGGTGAAAATGAAATTGATTTAACACCACCTTGGGATAGAAAAACAATGTTGGGTGCTGTAAAAGAAGCAACTGGTGTTGATTTTATGGAAATCTTTACAGCAGAAGAAGCCGTTAAAAAAGCACGTGAACTTCATGTTGACGTTGATGATGAAATGAACTGGGGACAAGTAATTGATGCTATATTTGAAGCAAAAGTTGAACCATCACTAATTCAACCTTGCCACATCATTGATTACCCAAGAGAAATTTCTCCATTAGCAAAAGTTCACAGAGATAACGACAGATTAACTGAAAGATTTGAAACTCGTGTTAATGGTTGGGAAATTGCAAACGCATTCTCAGAATTGTCTGATCCAATTGACCAAAGATATAGATTTGAAGCACAAGCATTAGCAAAAGCGAATGGCGATGAAGAAGCTATGTCAATTGATGAAGACTACATCAACGCACTAGAATATGGTTTAGCACCAACTGGTGGTATGGGAATGGGTATTGATAGATTAGTTATGTTGTTAACTAACTCACCTACAATCCGTGACGTTATTGCGTTCCCTACTATGAGAAAATTATCAGACTAATTGATAAATTTGTTATATAATAAATAAAAAAGAAATCTTATAAGGAGAAATATATGAGTGACTATTCAAAGATTTTAAGCTACGTACCTACAGTAATTGAATCTTCTTCAAGAGGAGAACGTTCTTTTGACATCTTTTCAAGATTGTTGAGAGAAAGAATTATCTTCTTAGGTACAGAAATTAATGATGAAGTAGCAAACTCAATAGTTGCTCAATTACTTCTTCTTGATAGTGAAAACCCAGAAAAAGATATTATGTTATACATCAACAGCCCAGGTGGTGTAATTACTGCAGGTATGGCTATTTACGATACTATGAACTTAATTAAAGCAGATGTTTCAACAATTTGTCTTGGCGAAGCAGCAAGTATGGGTTCATTCTTATTATCATCTGGTGCAAAAGGTAAAAGATTGGCTTTGCCTAGTGCAAGAATCATGATTCACCAACCATTAGGTGGTGCTCAAGGTCAAGCAACGGATATTGAACTTGAAGCGAAAGAAATTATAAGAATGAAAAAAATGTTAACTGGTATCTTGGCAGAAAATTCTGGACAAGATTTAGAAAGACTTCAAAAAGATTGCGAACGTGATTATTACATGTCAGCAGCACAAGCCGTTGAATATGGTTTAATTGATAAAGTTATTACTGCTGATAGTTTAAAAGACTAATTAAAGTTTTGTTAAAATAATCAATTTAATAGCAAAATTTAAAATTTACAGGTTTTGGAACATACGATGGGCATGTCGGTTAACTTAAATAAGATTGTAGATTCCAAAGTCGCTGGTGTATCAGTGTTTGCTTTGACGGGAGTTGGAAAACTAGTTTCTGACTACAAAAAAGCACCTGATGACAAAAAGGATTTTGTGTTACTGAGAGATAGTATTATCCTTGGTGGCTCTGCTATGGGAGTCGTAGGCTATGAATACACTTCAAGAAAATTAACAAAAAACAAATTTATACAAAATAAACTGAATGCATTAAAAGAAACAACAAAACAAAAAATAAAAGATTCTAATATTTATCAAAAAGCCCTAAAACCGATACATCAAAAATTTGATAAAAGTACTCATTATTGCATAGAACAAGTAAAAAACGTAACAAAAGACTGTGTAAACAATACATTAATGGTAGCGAGTGGTATCTTTGGTGCAGTTGCTGCTGACTATGGAATAAGATACACCCACCTTGATAAAAACAAAAAACTACGCAAATTAACACGACCAGACGAAAACAGAATTGGTACATTATACAATATTGAAGACAAACTCATCAACAAATGGCAAAATAGTGCCATAAACAAAGACCTTGAAAATACTGTTGGAACAGAAGTTAAATCAAACATATATTCAAGAATTACCGACATGCCTGCAATGAAAATGTTCAACAAAACAATGGTAGGAATGCAAGGTTTTGAAGTTATTGAAGAAAAAACATTCAAAGAACGAATGAAACATGCCCGAAAATGCTTAATAACAAACTCTCTTGTACCTTTATTTTTCCTATCAATATCATCAAGTTTAACGAAAAACTTGAAAGGTATTGTAAGAATACCAATTATTTTCTCATCACTTGTTGCAGGTACAATGTACACGAACAAAACTATAACTTCTATGGGTTCATCACCAAAGAAATCAAAACCTCAAAAGGAACAAATCAAACTACCTAAACAAACAACGGCTCAATCTTCATTAAGTACCCAATCAGGCACTTTAGTATCATAAAGGTCGTTTAATTCATTATCAAGATTTTTTATAGCATCTTTAATTTCTTGATTTGTAGGTGCTAATTCAAGTGCTTTCTTGAAATCACTTTTTGCAAATTGCTTGCTATCTAATTTTAAATAAGTTAAACCTCTTTTATAATATGCAGAAGTATATTTAGGATTTTGTTCTATTGCAGTAGTGAAATCTTTAATAGCATCTTCATATTGTTCCAATTTACACTTTGTTAATGCCATATTGTAATATGTACTTGGTGCATATTTACACAACTTGATTGCCATATTATAATCCTCTAATGCACCTTGATAATCACCTAATTCACCTCTTACAACACCTCTATTTGCATACGCACTTTGAGAATTTTTGTCATATCTGATTGCTGCATCATAATCAAGTTTTGCACCCGTATAATCTTTCATTTTATCTTTTGCAATACCACGACTAACATATATTTTAGAATCTTTTTTATTTAATTCTATTGCTCTATCAAAATCATCAATGGCCTCTGTATAATTCCCTCTAGCAAACCAAACTCTACCACGAGAATAAAATATATCAGAATCCTCTGGCGACAATTCTTCTGCTTTTACATAATCATCTAACGCACTACCATAATCTTTCAAACAGAATTTCAAAAAACCTCTTTGAACATATAATTTTACATTATCAGGATGTTTGTCAATTTTTTTATCACATTTTTTTATTTTTTTTATCAACTGTGTATCAGTTAACATTGAATCATATCCAGCAAAAGATATGTTTTGACTAACCAAAACAATTGTTGAAAACATAATAATAAATTTTAAAAAATTTCTCATAAATTTTAATCTCACGAATTAAATTCGTTCATAAGAACCCATAAATCTAAAATATTTAGTATGTTTTTTAACGTTTTCGATTGCAGATTGAACATTTTCTTCTTTAATATGACCTGCAAAATCTAAATACAAAATATATTCATTTGCTTCCAACTTTGATGGAGTAGCATGAATATATGTAATATTAATTTTTCTTTCTGCAAATTCTTTTACAATATCAAACAATGCACCAGGAACATCGGCTAATGAAATAGCAATACTTGAAATACTATGCTCTGTTGGTTCTGTTTCAAAATCACCTATCATGATAAATTTCGTATGATTGTCTTTATCATTATTAATATTTGGATTTAAAATGTTCAAATTATATATTTCAGCAGTCTTTTCTGTACCAATAATTGCATAAGTCAAATTATATGAATTTAATAAACGAGCAGCTTCTTCTGTATCTGCAGTATTTATTATATTCAAATGCATTGGTAACTGAGTTTTAATATACTCTTGGCAACGAGCAATCGCAGGTGCTGGAGCAATCAAACCTGTAATATTATAAATTTCACTATTCTTAGATAACAAACAATTGTTTGCTGGAAGAACTGCCTCTGATAATATTTTAATATTTTCATTTGATGATTTAATCAAATTGTCATTAGTTTCTCTAATAATACCTTCTTTTGCATTTTCAACAGGTATTACACCAACAGCATCTTTATCATCTTCAACATAAGAAATAATTTCTTTTATTGTTCTAAATGGCATTTGATATGCATCAAGATTATATTTAGCACAAAAATAATCCTTCGCCATTTCTGTGAAAGAACCACTTGTACCTAAATATGCAACTGTTTTAATATTTTCTGAATGAACAAAATTTGACATACAAAGATTATAACCTAATTTAAACAAATTTTAAAGATAAATATTCAATATTTTTCAATAAATCATCTGTTATGTGGATATTTACTTATTGAAATATCGAGCGAAATTTAGTACAATAGTGAGGTTAAGAAAGTTTTTAATTATGAGAGGATTTATAATATGAAACTACACATGCAAGTGCTAATTGCCTTAGGACTAGGTTTTAAAAGAAATTGGCACATATTCTTCGGTTTAATTGCCGGTGTAATCGTTGGTGTATTTATGCACACTCACCAAAATGTGATTGCACTTAACTTTTTGACATTTATCGGTCAGTTATTTATCAGAATGATTCAAATGGTTGTAATTCCATTAGTAATCTCTGCCATTGTAATTGGTATCACTAGTGTTGGTGATAACAAACAATTGGGTAAATTCGGTAAAAAAATGGTACTATACTACGGTATTATTACCGTTGCTGCTGTAACAATTGGTGCTTTACTTGCACTTATTTTCCAACCTGGTGTTGGTGCAGCACACTATATTGCAAAAGGTACTGCTGATAGTATTCAAAATACAGTAGCATCAACAATTGCTGCTCAAAAAGGACAAATTTTGAACTTATTCTTAGGATTTATTCCTAAAAACCCATTAGAATCAATCGCAAAAGGTGATATGGTTCCAATTATTGTATTCAGTTTAGTATTCTCTGTTGCATTAGCAAAAGTTGGTGATGTAAACCGTTCATTAGTTTCATTCTTCGAATCAGTTTTCGCAGCAACAATGAAAGTTACTGATTGGATTATGTATTTTGCAGCACCTGGTGTATTTGCTTTAACAGCAATTGCAGTATCACAATTTGGTGCTGATATTTTCGTAAGTATTTCAAAATATTTGATGGTACTTGCTATCGGATTTGCAATACAATTATTCGTTGTATATCCAATATTCTTAAAAATATTCTCAAAAGTTCCAGTATTGATGTTATACGCAGCAATCGCAGAAGCAATGATGGTTGCATTTGGTACAGCAAGTTCATCTGCAACATTGCCATTAACAATTGCTTGTTGTGAAAAACGTGGTATTTCACACAAAGTTTCAAGTTTCGTACTTCCATTAGGTGCAACTTTAAACATGGACGGTACTGCACTACTTCAAACAGTTGCAGTAATCTTCCTAGCACAAGCGTATGGCGTTGCATTAACTCCATTCTTGATTATACAAATTGCTCTATTAGCAATCATCGCATCAAGTACATGTGCAGGTATTCCTGGAGCAGGCTTAATCACTATTGCCCTAATCCTTAACGGAATGGGCTTAAGTCCAGAACAACTAGTTGCAGGTTTTGCATTCTTGTTCACAATCGAAAGAATAACAGATATGATGAGAACTATGTTAAACGTTACATCTGATGCAGTTGTAGCAGCTGCTATCGCTGATAACGAAAATGAAATCAATTATGATTTACTAACAAACCCATCATCATATAACGAAATTATATAAAAATAATTTCATAAAAAATAAACAAAAAAAGGGCTGAAAATTCAGTCCTTTTTTTATGCAAAAATTATACAAAATTTCCACTACCTAATTTCGGCAAAACACATGTAATCATTGAACTTGACATGCTTTACAAAAGTTCACAATAACCTTATTTTAAGCAATATTTTGCCTAAAAAAAACTTTATATAAGTAAGTTATGGGATAAGGAATAAGAGAAATGGTAAGTTCAGCTAATTACAATTTGGCAATAACTTCGGGACTACAATCTCAAGTAAATGCTTCCAATTCTATCAAATTCGGTGATCATAAAGAAAAAGCAGAAAAACCGATAGTTATTCAAAATGCCAAAATTAAATTTCACAAAATCAAACAATCTGATAAATATTCTGTTCAAGGTGAATGGAATGATGAATATACCGTTACAATAGAATGCGATAAGAGCAATAAAGAAATTGAAAAAAATATGTCAGCATTAATGAATAGGTATAGACTCATCACATTCAAAATTCCACCAAAACAAATTTATACATATCTAAAAAATTGTTATAAAATTGACTCAATATCTGCACCACAAAGATATAACGGTGCTGGCACAAAAGCAATTCAAGCATTGCTTGAACGCAGTTTAGCTGATAAAGATACTGAAGGCAGGATAGTTGTTTATGCAGAAATTATTGATGGAGAAACATCACCTGCTGGTTTCTTCTACAAACTCGGTTTTAGATTTGTTGATGCATCAATGAATGATGTTATGGAAGATTGGGTAAAGAAAAATATAAAAACCAATGCTCCAAAGTTAACTGGTATGATGTACTTACCTAAAAATCATATCAATAAATTAATGATGTACAACATGAAATATCTATAATTTTCGTTAATAATGATACAAGAGCTTGTTTACTTGATTATGACGTATTTTTAAATTACAATGTTTTGTAACAAAAAGTACGGCAATTGTAAATTTTCAAAAAAATATTAGCAAAAATTTTTATTTTCAAAATTTTAATAATGTAGTGTGTAGTATGTAATGTCGTAGAAGGAGTCAACATTGACTGGAATAGCTGGATTTGGGAATAACAACAACTATTTGATGAACAGTAAAACAAATTTTAGAAGTGAGAAAACTGAAACTAAAAAAACTGATAAATCAGAAGAAAAAAATGTAGAAAAAACGAAAAGAAAAGATATATATGCAGAAATGCCAGTTCGTGCGTTAGGGTATTCTAACGAATTGGGTGAAGCAATTAGACCATTGAGTCCATTGTTAGCAAACTTGTCATGGTTACCTGCAATTGCTTATATTGGGGCAGATGTTGCCGATAAATATAAACAAGATGAATATGGCGACCAAGAACCAAGCAAAAAACGTGCTTCAAAACAATTGGCGACACAAATGCTTGCTAGTGTATTCTTACCAACAGCAGCAGTAAAAGTTGGTCAAGGAATTGCAAACAACGTAGCAGGATTCTCAAAGAGTGGATTAACATTAACTCACAGAGAAAACATCTCTGACATGGTACTTAATTCAATGAATGAAGGCGAACATAAGGCATTCTTAAATGCTGAAAACCAAGTTGATAAGGCAGCATTTAAAGACTCATTAGCAGGAAAAGTTGATGAAATTACAAAACATAAAAAGACACATAAAGGTTTAATGCAACCATTCTATGCTGCAATTGATTTCATCAAAAAACCTTTGGTTCGTGAACCAAAATCAGAAAATCTAAAAGCATACACAAGTGCTGTTGTTGATAGACTTGTTGATGCTCGTCAACAATTATTGGACGGTGTTAAACCTGAAAAAATGTCTGAAAAAGCATTCAATAAATTTATGAAACATGCAAAAGATGTCCCAATGGAAGAAAAACAAAGTTTGGCATTTGATGCAATTCGTAAAATGGAAAAAAGCAAAATGTTTAATAATAGAATTATCAAATCAATCGGTGGTTTGGCAGCATTATCTATCATGGCAAAACCTATTGATAAATTCGTTGAACATGTTGTTATTGGCAAATTCGTTGGGCCTGCAATTGACAGTATCAATGCAAAACCAAAAGAAAAAGCCAACGAAACAAAACAAGCATAAAAAATTAAATTTTAAGCATACAAGAGATGACTACAAATGTAGTCATCTTTTTCTTTAACTTTATTCTTAAAATGATAAAATATTGATAAAGGATATTATCAATGGACTTTATCAGAAACTTATTTAATCCACTAAACAAAAAGAGAGAATATAAAGACCTTTCAAAAGACAGTAAACAAGTAGTCACACCTCAACCTAGTGACCTTTTAATTTATGCACGAGATATTGCAGGTGTGCAAATGCAAAAACACATGCAACTTCTTAATGATTGCAAATGGATTAGAGCAGAATATACATACCCAGCATTTGATAGTATGAATTTTATTTATAAAAACAAAGTTTTTTCTATAATAATTGATATTCAAGATACCTCTGGAAATTCATATTTGCCAGAACAATATATAAAAAGACAACTACTTGCATCAAAACAACATAACCTAATACCGTGTAAATTTCCTGTATGCGTTGATAATCCGACAAATCCGAACATGAACACAATAAAAGCACTTCATAATGGTTGGAATTTGTTCAATACTGAAACTGACGAAGAAATTATCCCCGAACACATAGCCACAACAGAAAAGATTGAACTTTCAAGATGGGAAATGAGAAATTTTGCAATAACATATATTAGGAGACTTTTTGATACACAACACTTAAAAGTTTTATCATTCCAAGATACATTGGAAGTTGATCCTCAGATATGGTTTGAAGATTCCAACGGCAAAAAGTGCTGGTTAATAATTCGATGCGAAACAACACCAAAAGAAAAAGCCGAAAAGCCAGACAAACTTAATGAAATCATAAGACGATGTTTTACATATGATGGATATTTTGCAGGAATTGTTTTAAAACCACTAGATGATGACAAACTCTATCGTGGTTCACGTGTTAATATTGAATTTAATGGTTTAGAAAAAATCCACTCTGTGTTATAAAAAAACTATGCAAGCTAAATTAATCCAAAATAATAGTAAAAATTTAATAATATTCTTAACTGGTTGGGGCTGTGATAGCGACCAATTCAAATTTATGCATTCGAATGAAAATGATGTTTTGATTATCTATGATTATTCTAATTTAGATTTTGATATTGATATTTCAAATTACGATAAATATTATCTTATTTCATTTTCTGCAGGCGTATTTGTCGCTGGAATGATTAAAGATATTTTACCTAAATTTGAAAAAACTATTGCTATTAACGGTAATCCTATTGCATACGATGAATATTTTGGACTCAATAAAGATATTGTTGGTGTATTCAACGGAGTAACAAAAGAAACTGCTCTTGATTTTAGAAAAAAATATTTAACGTATGATGAAAAAGAATTCCGATTGTTCAATGCAAACCAATCACATCGAAGTTTTGACAGTTGCAAAGATGAATTAAAAAGTTTAAAACAATACGATGCAACAAAACCTGAATGTATGAAGTTTGACTTAGCAATATTAAGTAATGAAGACAAAATATTCAACCCAAACCATCAAAAAGAATATTGGGAACAAAAAACAAGATGTTTATACCTAGAAAATTCTGCTCACTTTCCATTCTTTAGATTGAATGATTTTGATGAAATAATTAGATTATAGACTTTCAGGCAAATATAAAACTTTATCAGAAAGAATATCTCTGATACTTTCAAGATATTTTAAACCTTTTGTAAGTTGTTGATACTCTTGAACTATAGAAATAATATCATCTGTTGTAAGCCTAATTGTACGTCTTTCATTTTTATTTGATTCAATAATCTTTGCCATAATATAAAACCCTCCTATTTTGTATGTTTGTTATTACGTCAAATCCAAGAATAACTTTAAACAAATCGACTCAAGGGTGTAAAAATAAATTTTATAATAATAAAAAATATAATAAAATATGGCTCAAAGTAATTGTTTTTGATATTATATAAATGTAGAAGACTTTAAACAAACGGAGTAAATATATGAGCGGACATTCAAAATGGTCAACAATTAAACATAAAAAAGCAAAAACAGACTCAGCAAGAGCCGTAGTCTTTCAAAAATATTCAAGAGAATTAATCGTTGCAGCGAAACTAGGTGGACCTGATCCAGCAGGTAACTTCCGTTTAAGAACTGCTATTGAAAAAGCAAAAGCAGCAGGCTTGCCAAACGATAATATAAAAAGAGCAATCGAAAAAGGTGCTGGACAATCAAGTGCAGACAATTATGAAGAAATTGTATATGAAGGATACGCAGCAGGTGGTGTTGCCGTTGTAGTTGAAGCTATGACAGATAACAAAAACAGAACTGCTGGTGATATTAGAAGTTACTTCACAAAATTCAATGGTAATCTTGGTGAAACAGGTTGCGTAGGTTGGATGTTTGATAGAAAAGGTTGTATCACATTTGATAAATCAGTAGATTTTGAAAAATTGTTTGAAGAAGCAATCAATTTAGATGCAGAAGATATTATTGATGAAGAAGACGAAGAAAACTATAAAGTTATTACTGCATATGAAAATCTTCAATCAGTAACAGAAGGACTTGAAAAAGCTGGATTCAAATCAATCACAGCAGAATTCACAAGAATTCCACAAAATGAAATCGAAATTACTGACGAAAAAACAGCACAAAATATTATGAGATTATATACAAGACTAGATGAACACGACGATGTTCAAAACGTATATATGAACTTTGATATTTCAGATGAACTTATGGAAAAACTTGATTATTAATCAATATGATAAATAATACATAACAAAAAAGACCTGTATCACAGGTCTTTTTTTGTATATAAATATACGTAAATTATTATTCATTATTTTCTTGTTTTTCACTTATATCTTGTTTTGCTTTATCTGAAAGAATTTTCAAAGAATCTCTAATATCAACTAATAAATACAAAACATAATCTTTTACTAACATAATAAGTGAATAAACAAACGCAACAACAATAAACCACCAGTATGGAACATTACCATAACTATTCATTGATATTGGAATTCCAACGAGTAAAATTAATATACCTGATAACACATCTAATGTTGTTGCAAAATCTAATAACCAACGAGCGACTTTTAACACAAGATTTTTAATTTTTCGAGACAGTAACACAGCTAAAATAATAAACAGAAATAGTATTGTAAAACAAAAACAATTTACACCATATCCATTTGAACAAAAACAAAAACCAATACAAATAAATAATACTAGTAAACATCCAATACCACTATTAATCATTTCCTTATTTAACAATTTATCAATTTCAGCCCCACATTTAGGACATATTTTCACATCTTTAGCCACTTTTTCATTACATTTCGGACATATCATAACACATTCCCTCTACTATAATTTTTGAAAAAATTTTACAGATAATATCTGAATAAATTTCAGTGATGAAAAATATGATATTTCTCCAACCACTCAATTGAATCTACACACATTGCATATAATTCTGCGTTTTTATTTATAGATAAATTTCTAGCAACAATATAATCTTTATACGCCCCATGATAATCATTTCTATTATCTTCGTCACCTAAATAGTAATGTGACTTTTCTTCAGCTCTCATAAAATAGAATAAAGCATTTTGTGGTTCTAATTTTATTGCAGATGTTAAATCATTAATACCACCTTGATAATCACTTAACTTAAATCTAAAATATGACCTATATACATAAGCAATAGTTAATCTCGGATTTATTGACAACGCAGTAGAAAGATTTTCTATTGCAATTTTATATGCCTTTTCTCGTTCATATTGAAAAAAATCTCGTTCTTCTTCAGGAATTGAATGTATATCTATCTCTTCAAATATAATTTTATCATTTTTTATGTCATATCCTTTATATAAAAATCCCCAAAGCAATGCTTTAAGAAGATATGCATTGGCACACATTGGATTTTTACTAATAATTTTATCTATATCTTCTGATACACCATTTAACGTATCATGAACCAATTTATCATAATCTATTTGATTATATTCTTCTTCTGTGAAAGAATCACCTTGATATAAATATAATTGTAAAAAAATTTTTTTACAGTATGCGTCCAAATTTTCTGGATTCAATTCTACAACTTTTTGATAATCGTTTATAACTTGAGAATCAAATCCAAAATGCATAAGATAAAACATATCATTATGACCTAAAATCATTTGTTTTAAGCTTTCATACACAAGTTCTGCTCTCTGATAATATGCATCACAAAAATTAGGATTTAATTCAATTGCTTTTGAAAAATTTTTTATTGCTTCAGTTTCTAATGAAGAAGTATCAATATTAGCATTTATTTTTTTTGCTTGTTTTATTGATTTATTAATTGAAATACCACGGTTATAATACATTTCTGCTTCTTTCACTGGATTAACTTTTGCATAACCTTTTGTCATTAACAAAAATATACCCAATAAAACGATAAAACTTCTTTTAACAAATCTCATCATTAATCCCAACCACCATTGATATTTGTAATAACAGGATATGTATCTTTTCTAGGATAAACCCTTAATTTTAATCCAGATGAACAAGTTGCAATTTGATAATTTCCAACAAGTTCTGATATCAATGCTGGGTCGTGCAACTCACTTCCAGTTGTCGCAATTGGTTTGCTTAAACTAACAATTTCATCACAAGGCCAACCATAAGTATTTTTAGCGTGCCACGCAATATCTGCATACTGTAAATTTTCGCTTTTCATTTCTTCATGATAATCAGATGGTGACATATCATTATAACGTGATTCTTCTACTTTTGTTTGCGAATTGTCATAATTACTAGAATTTACACAACTTTTTAACATTAATAACAATAAAATAAAACCGATTATTTTCAACATATTATTCATAAAGATTTATCCTAAAAATATTTCCGTAATTTTAAATTCCATACCATAACACTGAACGAGTATATACATCAATGATTCTTGTATATCTATATGCATGACTAGAACTAACATTTAATTTTAACTCTACATACCTTGCACAAGAATTAAAAATATTTTGTTTTTCTTCATATGTTAATTGGCTCCAACATTCAGGATATACATAAAAGTTAAAACCAGTACTACTATTGTCGCCACAATCCAAAAAATCTGTATATGCAAATGCTTTTTTTACCATTCGTGTAAGCTCAGATAATTCTACTTTTCGACGTTGTTTTTCTTTTTGCTCTTCAATTTGTCTTTTTCTTTCTGCTCTCAATCTTTCTTGTTCTGCTTTTATACGTTCTTTTTCAATTTGAACTTCTGCATTCTTAATTTTTTTATCAATATCCTTATCACTAGATTTATATTGTTTAGATTTTTTATAATTTTCTAAAGCACTGTCATAATTTTTATTAACAAACTGTTCATCTCCAACTTGTAAATAATAATTAAAATAAATAGTTGGTGCTAAAATTTTACAATCTTTATAATCCGATAATTGTTCCACCTTGTCTTTTGCACTTACCCAAGATTTATTACTAATATCACTTTTAAGAGAATTATATAGATTATTTTTGGCAATTATATTTGAAATAATTTGCAACATCACTAACAAAATAATAATTACAACTACAATAATAATTGGTGAATTTTTCTTAAAATTTTCCATATGATTCTCCTATAAATTTTTAATAAAAATATAAT
>JBNMJS010000030.1:0-19726 GCA_050873965.1 Cyanobacteriota bacterium
AAATAGATGCTGAAATAAATTCAGCATGACTATTAAATAACATTTTGATTTTATTTCAATATCTATAAAATAGATTCTTCGCTACTTTCGGTCGCAATAAACGGCACCGTTCAAATTTAAATCAAAAAGCGTGGATTATAAATTTTCACCTCTCACATTCGTTCGTGCCTCTGCTCCCTCTGCTCAAGATGACGACAATCAAAAGATACTTCTGTTAAAGCCTTAGTATTGTCATATTGAGGTTTTAGCCGAAACATCTATTATTTAGCATATTTTAAGTATCCTACAATTTTAAATAAATAATTAAAGAAGAAAATGAAAAAATAATTTAATAAATTAAATTTATGTCTTTTGGTATGTATAGCGTGACTTATTGGTTGTTTAGCATAAAAAAATATTATATATTACAATATATTAAATTAAATTTTAAATCCTTGAATTCAAAGTCTTATCTTGCATTCAGTATAATTTGTTTTATTTTTGTAATTTTAAATTTAAAAGTGTTTATTTTATTATATTTCATGTGTGTAAAGGGGAATTAAATGTATATTAATAATTATGGGAGAAATGCGTCTCAGACTAGTTTTAATGCGAGATTAAAACCTACTAAAATCATCGATGAATTATTAGATGATATGAATCTTGAAGATAAAAAGGAATTTAACAAAGCATTAAAAGTGTTCGCTAATGTGGCTACTGATGATGTTGTTGAATTAAGAAAGACGAAAGAAAATAATTTTGACGTTTATTCGTTAGTCAATGAAAAAAATGATAAAGATAATCTTCTTGTATGTAAAATATTCCAAAATATCTCGCATAAAAATGATGAATCTCAACTTTATAAACGAAAAACTTCAGAAAATTCTTATATAGCAGAATCTTTGATTGATACATTTAAAGAAGTTGTAATTGAACACTCAAATGCATATCATTCTTTATTTGGTGATAAAAGCAAAAATGGTAATAGATTAAAACAATATTTAATTTAATTTGATTGACGTTTCATGAATAATATAGGATAAGGATTGCCTTGTTCATCTGAATTACGTCTATCATATACGTAAAAACCATTGTTTTTATAAAACTTTTTGGCAATAGTATTTTGTTCGTTTACTCGTACATCATTTATTGAATATTCTTTAATTCCATATTGAATGAGTTTTGTTCCTATACCTTGTTTTTGTTCCATTCTATCAACAAATAACATTTCAAGTTTTGTATTTTCAATACCCATAAAAGCAATCGGAATATCATAGTTGTTAATAACGATTATCAACATTTCAACATTTTTCAATGCTTGTGGAACATATTGTTTTATGTTTTCTATTTCTTTGTCTGATAAAAATAAATGCGTAGATTTAACAGAACTTTCCCAAATTTTAAGCAGTTGTTCTATTATTTTTTGTGTTCGATTATTTTTATCAATATTTACTATTTTCATAAATTTAACTTATTCATTAAATGCTTCCGGTGGTAATTTAGGCTCTTCTGCTTCTCTTATCACATTGAATATACCTTTAACTTCTTCTTCGCTCATACCATCTTCACATCTAGCAGAATAATATCCACTTTCAGCAGCAAAATACATTACATAAATTTTATCGTTATCACGTCTTACGTTTAGTTCTACACCACCATCTAAATTTAATTTATCGTTTATTGGGTATTTGTTGTAATCGCCACTTGTATCTTCACCAAATTTATTTGATATTGTTTTTCTTACACAAACATTACGTTTTTCATCTAATGGATAATTTATTTCATACATTCCTTTCATTGCTCGAATAGAATAATTTGATAAAATTAGAGGAAATTCAAATCCTGCAATTTTAGATGCTTGTTGTGTGTTTTGTTCGCAATCACTCCAAGGGTTTGGCATTCCACATTTATTATGTCTGAAAAAACAAGCATTCGCAGATAATGTTGTTGTAAATAAAATTACTAATAAAACACTCAAAATGGATATAAATTTTTTCATATTAATTGCTCCTTTTTATGATTTTTTAGGTATTTGATTTTTTGTATTTTGTGCAATATGTGAGTTTTTTGAATCAACTCTATCAGCCAAGAATGTTGAAAGTATAGGTATAAATGCATAATATATAGTACCTAATATCAATGTAGGTTTTGCAATTTTTATACCCTCTACATATTTACTTAAATTTTTGTCTTTTTTATTAACTTCGCTAAATTTATTGATAAATTTTTCTGTTGGTTTATCTAAAACTTTATCAAGTAAATAACCACCTGCAATGCTTAATGCAGTTGAAATTGTAGCATTATAGATTAATGGTTTTTTACGAGTTTCATCAATTTTTTTATTGTGTTTTGTTTGTTGTACGAATGTTGCTGTTGTAATTGTGTCTGTGACAGCCATTGTGTGCATTGCAAAATTGCTATCCTTAAATTTTTCAGCAAATTTTTGTACATGAGGGTTATCCATAACTTTTCCCATACCTTTTGCTATTGGGCTAAGTTTAGGAGTACCTGTAAATGATACAGGTTTATTATTTTGGTTTATATTTATGTTTAAATCGTTAACAACCATTTTATTGTTGTTTTGTTTGTTTTCTACGATTTTATCAGATTGTTTTTTCTTAAAAATTGCACCCATAATAGGTGGAATCATAAGACAGGTCATAATTGATTTTGGTGCAGCAGCAACGGCACTAACTCCAAGTTTAAACATTTGAGATAAGAATTGATAACTCTTTGATTCTACCAAAGGTTTTGATTTTTCTGTTAAATTTTTGATAGTTTCAGGTTTCAAATATTTTTCAGGGTTTTTATCAATTTTTTTAGCATTTATTGCGATAGGTATTGATGCACCTAACATCAATACGTATCCAGCAGCAGACGATGCAATTGATTTTGCACAAGCAAATTTTTTGTTTTCTTTATCTGTGTTTGGTGTAAGCATTATTGAAAAAGGTCTTACAAATGTTGATAAAGCAAGCGAAGTACCTGCCGCAAACAAAGAACCATTGTCGGCTGCGAATTTTAATCCTTTTTTTAGAAGTTGATTTTTATAAATATTAT
Organism: Cyanobacteriota bacterium; assembly: GCA_050873965.1. Classification (GTDB taxonomy): domain Bacteria; phylum Cyanobacteriota; class Vampirovibrionia; order Gastranaerophilales; family Gastranaerophilaceae; genus UBA2883. Next base: position 3,040 of record JBNMJS010000030.1, read on the forward strand.
TTGAAATTGAATTTACTTTCATCTATTTTTATTAGATAACATAAATAGTTAAAAGTAAATTGTATTTGTTAAAAGATTAAGATATATGGAGATAAAACGTTTTTTTAAGTTAGAATTATCAGGGTGGAAACCAATCGAAGTTTTGGGTTTATTTTCTGTCTTATGTTTTATCTTTATAAACGCATATATTAAACACGATAGTATTATTGCTGTTATGTCTGCTGTTTGTGGAATATTATATACAGTAATTGCCGGTAAAGGTAAAATTTCTTGTTATTTCTTTGGTTTAAGTGGTTCAGGTTTCTATTCTTATTTGGCATTGCATAATGCTTTGTATGGCAACTTGTTTTTATATTTATGTTATTACATACCAATGCAAATTTTAGGGATTTTTAAGTGGAAAAATAATTTAAACAAAAAAACTAATGAGATTATTAAAACAAGGTTATCGACAAAAGAAAGAATAAAATTGATAATTATATCTGCAATTTTGTGTGATATTTTATCAATGATGTTGTATTTTTTGCATGACAGTAATCCAGCATTAGATGGAACAACAACAATGTTATCATTGGTTGGAATGTATTTGACAGTAAAAAGATGTATTGAACAATGGGTTATTTGGGCTGTTGTTAATGCTATTTCGATTTTAATGTGGATTAAAATTTTGATGCATGGAGAAAAAGTTTATGCAACTGTTATTATGTGGAGTGTATATTTTATTCTAGCAATTTATTTTTATTTTCAATGGCGAAAAGAAATGTATAATAAATAATTATTTTAATTTGATGAAATTTTCAATAATCTTTATACCATTTGTAGTTAATATTGCTTCTGGGTGAAATTGTACACCGTAAGTTTGTGTATTTTCTACTTCTAATCCCATAATTATGTTATCTTTTGTTTTTGCATTTATTTTTAAAGGTGAATTTATACTAGAATTATCAACAATCAATGAATGATACCTTGTTGCTTGAAAACCTTGTTCAAAACTATTATAAATAGGACAGTTTTTATCGAAAAAAATATTTGTAGTTTTTCCGTGACAAGGTTCTTTTGCCTGTATTATATTTGCTCCAAAATATTTTGCTATACATTGATGACCTAGACAAATACCTAGTATTGGTATTGTTTTATAGAATTTATCAATAACATCAAGAGTTACACCAGAATTATTAGGGTTTCCATATCCTGGTGATAAGATTATGGAATTAAATTTTAGTCTTGAAATCTCGTTTAAAGTTAATTCATCATTTTTTATAACAATAGGCTCTATGCCCAGTATTCTGACATATTCTACAATGTTGTATGTGAAAGAATCATAGTTATCTATTATTAGCACAATTCCACCTCTACAATTCCTCTTACTGAATTTATACAATAAATCTTATCGGCATTGATAACGTCATTTTTATATAAGATTTTTTCTTTTAGTTTATCTAAGATTGATTGTCGATAAATACCATTTAACACGCCTGATGAAATTGGTGGTGTGTATAATTCATTATCTTTTTTGATGATAATATTTGAACGTCCACCTTCTGTTAGTTCGCCTTTTTCATTGAAATATATTTCATCATACAATTCACCATTTTTTATTTTATTCATTGTGTCTTGATACCAAGGTCTATAATCTGTTTTGTGGTATAAAAATAAATTTGAACTGTTTAGAATTTTATCTGCAAATTTGATTTTTATAGTTTTATTTTCTTTTAATTCTTTGTATTCAATAGTGTATTGTCCGTTTTGTTGTAGAACAAGTCGCATTATGCCGTCTTTTGCAGGTTTTAAATCATAGAGTGATTTATCAAATTTATAATTAAAGAAATCTGCACTATTTTTTAGTCGTTCTAAATGTTCTTCTAAAAATAGTATTTTTCCGTTTTGAACTTTCATTGTTTCAATTAGATTGAATGAAGGTAGTTTGTATAAAAATTTTCGTTTTGTTTCTGTTTCTATCCATTCATCAATGGCATCAGAATCCCAAACAATTGCTCCACCAGCGTGGCATAAGTAATGATTTTCGTTATGCTTTTTTTGTAAAATTCTGATTGGTACACTAAAAATAGTTTCTTCTGGTGATATAAATCCAATAGCACCACAATAAATATCTCTTTTGAAAGGTTCTAATTCATCAATTACACGCATTGTAGAGATTTTAGGAGCACCAGTAATTGAGCCACAAGGGAATATACTTTCAAATATTTTATATAAAGTTGTATTTGTTTCTAGTTCTGCCGTAATTGTTGAAGTCATTTGATGAACGGTTTTATGCGTTTCAATTTCAAATAGTTTTTCAACATTAACAGTACCTTTTTTTGAAATTCTGCTTAAATCGTTCCTTAATAAATCTACAATCATTACGTTTTCTGATTGGTTTTTTATGTCATTTTTTAGAAATTTAATATTTTGCTCATCTTCTTCTCTTGTTAAACCACGTTGAATAGTTCCTTTCATAGGTTTTGTAATTATTTTGTTATCTTTTATTTTGAAGAATAATTCTGGAGAGAAAGATAATAAAGTTTCATATTGATTTTTAATATAGGTATTGTACGGCGTTTTTTGGTTTTGTAATAGCGTTTCAAATAAATCAAAAGAGTTCAAATCTACATGAATTTCACTAGGATAGGTGTAATTTACTTCGTAAGTTATTCCATTTTTGATGTAATTTTTAATTGCTGAAATATCTTTTATATAGTGTTTTTTAGATATTTTAGGTATTACCAAAGGTGCTACAATATTATTATTTTTGTTTGGAGTGTAATGCTTGTAATTGTCAAAAACTTCAAAATATAAAAGAGGTTCTTTTGAGTTGTAATCTTTACCTAAAAATATATTTTTTGCTTCATATCTAATATAGCCAAATAAATAGTATTTCTTTTTATATTCCTCAATTTTATCAAAAGCAGATTTTAACGAATTTTTATCAAAAGCTACAATTGTATCAATTGGCTTTTCAAACAGTTTTTCATCATATATTTGCATAATTTACTCACAAATAATTCTTGCTAATTCATTAAAATCAAATTTTAAACAACTTAATTCTTCACAAGAAGTTTTACGTCTTTCCCATAAACAAGGTTTTAAATTGCAGTTATCATGTGCTTTTAGAGGTATAACATTTTCATTTCTTGGAACTAATTTTAAATCATCAGTTGGTCCAAAGATTGGATATGTTTTAACTCCAAGTGCAACTGCAATATGTAATGGTGCAGAGTCAGAACATACAAACTTTTCAGCAGAAGAAATTAATCTTGCTAAATCAACAAGGTTTTTAGTCATACCATAATAGTTTTCATAATTGTTTGTTTGAGTGTATGCTTTTATTTCACTTATACATTCTTCATCGTCAGGCCCACCTGCTAGGATTACACGTTTTCCATATGAAACAAGTCTATCAATTAACATAGCCCATTCTCTAGGTGTAATTGTTTTTATACAACCTTTGCGTTTACTCATTAGACTTACTCCAGGATGGATAAGAATTGAGTTAGGTAATTTCTGTTCAGGTTGAATAGAAATTTGTGGCAATTCTGTATTATATGAGGTTACTGGTCTAACTAAATCGTGATACATAGCACCTGCATATTGATTTTTGTTTAGAGGAATTGCTTTCGTTAATAATAATTCACTTAGTTTACCAGTGTTAAATCCATATCTTTTAGGTATAAAAGTCATTGCTTCTATAATAGAAATCATTGGATTTGCACCCGATGAAATTATCATTTGATAGTCGCCAAATATTGCTTTTGTAATAAGTCTGAATATTTCGCTGTATTTATTTTTTCCTTTTATATCTACAGTTATAACGTCATCTATAACATCTGTAAGTTGTTGTATAGATTTGCTTCTAGGTTCTAATGCCAAAGTTATTTTTGCATTAGGATATTCTTTTCTTAAAGAAATTAGTGCTGGTAAGAATAAAATTTCATCACCCAAGCCACCAAAATTCATTGCTAAAATTCTCTTAATCATAACGACATTATAATACAAATGAAAAATATGATTTAATTTTTTACATAATGATACATAATATTGAACAGATGTAATCTTTGAGATATTCTGTTGATGTATTAGTTTATATGGATATATGATTATGGATTACAAAGAAAAGACAATTATCGATTTAAGCGATGCAACTAATATTTCAGATTTAGTTTTAAAAATAAATTCAGAGCTTGAATCAGATAATACAAGAGATAAAAATGTTTATTTAAACTTGGGTAAAGTTGATTTAAAACAATCTCAGCTTTTAAGTATTAAAGCATTGATTGAAACAATGGATTCAAAATTGGCAGGTGTTCAAACAACTTCTGATATGACAGAAGCATCTGCAGTTGGTTTGGGATTACCTGTTGGAGATTTCTCGCCAAAGGCTGCTCCAACATTTAGCGAAACATTTAAAAATACTTCTTCACAAGAAGAAAAAATTGAAGATAATAATTCAAATGAGATAAGTTCATTTGCTCAATTGAAGAAAATGAATTCTATCGGTGATTTTGTTACTGATGCTCAAACTCTTCAAGAAGTTAATGATGAAAATTTGGAAGAAGAAACAAAAGAATTTTTAGATGAAGCAGATTCTGAAGAAGATGAATATGTTGATGAAAATGAAGAAATTTCAAATGTAGAGGTTGAATCTGAGAATAATATAGATGATTCTGATTTGTTTAAAACAACAACAGAAGAAGAAAATATTTATGCAAAATTAGAAAAAGAACAATGCTCAAAACCATCTGAAGATGTTCAGTCAGCACTTGATGCTGCATTTGGAGGTTTGCCACAATCTAAGCAAGAAGATGATAATTCTGAAATTTTTGCAAAGTCTCAACAAATGCAAGAAACATTTGAAGAACACGAAGTATCTGAAACTGTTGAAAAAACTGATGAGGGTAAATATGTATTACTTGATACAGATGGTATTACTCCAGAGGGTGTTGAATTGATTAAATCAAACACTTCTGATTTACCTACATTGTATTTGACTCAAACATTACGTTCAGGTCAAACAGTTTCTTATGAAGGTAATATTTTCATCGTTGGTGATGCTCACCCAGGAAGTGAAGTTATCGCAACTGGTGATATTACAGTTTGGGGTATTTTAGGTGGTATTGTTCATGCTGGTTCAAAAGGCAATACAGATGCTAAAGTTAGAGCTTTAAAACTTAACCCTATTCAATTAAGAATAGCAAATTTATATTCTAGAAGAAATGATACAGTAAATGTACCTTATGTACAAAAATCAAATGAATTTACACCAGAAGAAGCTAGAATAGATAAAAATCAAATCGTTATATATAAAACATTAAGGAGAGAAGATTAATGACAGGCCGAGTAATAGTAATAACTTCAGGTAAAGGTGGAGTTGGTAAAACTACAACTAGTGCAAATATCGGAACTGCACTTGCGAAGTTAGGAAATAAAGTTGTATTAATAGATACTGATATAGGATTGAGAAACCTTGATTTACTATTAGGTCTAGAAAATCGTATTGTATATACAATTGTTGATGTTGTTGAAGAACGTTGTAAGCTTAAACAAGCATTAGTTAGAGATAAAAAGAATCCTAACTTGTCATTGTTAGCAGCAGCTCAAACAAGAGATAAAACATCTGTTTCATCAGAGCAATTAAAAGAAATTTGTGATGAACTTAAGAAAACAAATGATTTTATTTTAGTAGATTGTCCAGCAGGTATTGAACAAGGTTTCCAAAATGCCGTTGCTGGTGCAACAGAAGCAGTTGTTGTTACAACTCCAGAAATGTCAGCAGTTAGAGATGCTGATAGAATTATTGGTTTGTTGGAAGCAAAAGAAGAAATTGAAAGCTATAAACTTCTTTTAAATAGAGTTCGTCCTCAATTGATTGAACAAAATGATATGATGAGTGTTGATGATGTTGTAGAAATCTTATCATGCGATTTGTTGGGTGTTATTCCAGAAGATACTCATATCATTACTTCTACAAACAAAGGTGAACCTATTGTTAATGATGAAGAAGCATTGGCTGGTAAAGCGTATAGAAATGTGGCAAGAAGAATTATGGGCGAAGATATTCCTTTACTTGATTTGACTGAGCCAAAAGGTTTTATTGACAAGATTAAAAACTTCTTTAAGAAAGGCAAGGTATAGTAATGAAAGATATTTTTGCTAATCTTTATAACAAAGTTGTTAGTTTCTTTCATCAAACTGATAACGAAACATCTAATGCAAAAGATGTTGCTTGCAATCGTTTAAAATTGGTTCTTATGCAAGATAGAACTAATCTTACTCCAGCAATTATGGATAGAATGAGAAAAGAACTTATTGAGTTGCTTTCAAAATATGTTGAACTTGATAAGGAACTTTTAGATTTGAATTTTGAACATGAAGACAATCAAATGGCTTTGATGCTTTCAATTCCTGTTATTAGAGCAAAGAATGAAGAAGAAATTCAAGAAATGATTGATAAAGAGGAAGAAGAAAAGAAACTTCTTGAAGAAGCAGAATCTGAAGAAGAAGATGAAGAAGAATCTTCTGAAGAAAACGATGAAGATGATGATACTGACGAAGATGAAGACGATGAAACAGAGGAAGAAAAAATCGAAGATGAAATCGATGAAGAAGTAGAAGAAGTCGTTGAAGAATGTATCGAAGAAGAAATTGAGGAAGAGAAAGAAAAGAAATCTTCTAAAAAATCAAAAAAATAATATAAATAAATTTTTATAGTAAAAAGATGAGTTTCATAAATTGAGGCTCATCTTTTTTATTAAAAATACTTAAAATAGCAATTTATCCTCTTTAAATTAACGATGTTTTGTGAGAAGATTAGTTTGTAAATAATGAAAGGATTAGAAAATGGAAGAAGTAAGAGTAAGAATTGCTCCATCACCAAGTGGAAACTTACACATAGGAACAGCAAGAACAGCTTTATTTAACTATTTATTTGCAAAGAAAAACAATGGTAAATTTATATTAAGAATAGAAGATACTGATGCAGAGAGAACTTCTCAAGAATATATTGATAATATTTTTGATAGTTTGAAAGCATTAGGTTTGAATTGGGACGAAGGTCCAGACGTTGGTGGCCCTTATGGTCCTTATACACAATCTAAAAGATTTGATATTTATCCAAAATATATTCAACAACTTTTAGATGCTGGTTATGCTTATGAATGTTTCTGTACTCCAGAAGAACTTGAAGCAGAAAAAGAAGAAGCAACTAAGAATAAAAAACCTTATGTATATTCTAAAAAATGCGTTAATTTAACTGAGGAAGAAAAAGCAAAACTTAGAGCAGAAGGTAGAAAACCTGCAATAAGATTTAATATTGAAAAAGCCCAAAAGGCATTTCATGATTCATCAATTCTTGAATTTGAAGACATCGTAAAAGGTAAATTACACATGGATACAAACCTTTTAGGTGACTTTGTTATCCAAAAATCAAACGGTGCTCCAACATACAACTATGCAGTTGTAATTGATGATATGTTGATGAAAATTTCTCACGTTATCAGAGGCGAAGATCATATTTCTAATACTTATAAACAAATTTTAATTTATGAAGCATTAGGAGCAGAAGTACCTAAATTCGGTCACTTAGGAATGATTTTGGCACCAGATAGAAGTAAATTATCAAAACGTCATGGTGCAACTGCAGTAAGTGATTTCGTAAAAGAAGGTTATTTGACAGATGCTCTTATCAACTTTGTAGCATTACTTGGTTGGTCACCATCTGACGGAGAAGAAATTAAAACTGTTGATGAAATCGCAAATGATTTTAGAATACATGAAATTTCATCTTCAAACTCAATCTTTGAGTATGACAAATTAAAATGGATGAATAGTCATTATATTAAACAATTGCCAATGGCTGAATTGAAAGAAAAATTGATGCCATATTTGGAAAAATATGATTTGTCTGAATTAACAGATGCTGAATTTGACAAAATGATAGAAATAACAAGAGAACCATTAGTATTATTATCTGATATTACTGATGCAGTTGCTTATTTCTTTGGTGATGATGTTGAATTTCAAGACAAGGCAAAAGAAACATTAGAAACAGAAGTTTCTCAAAATGTGTTAAAAGATTTTGTATCTTTAGCAAAAGATTGGGAATGGACAGATGAAAATCTTCATCATAAATTAGAACAATTCAGAGCTGATTGGAAAGAAAAGGGTGTTAAACCAAAAGTTACTATGTGGGCTATCAGAGCTGCTGTAACAGGTAGAACATTCGGTGCTGACATGGTTGGTATTCTTGATGTAATCGGTAAAGAAAAAACATTAGCAAGAGCAAATAAAGCAATTAAATAGTCTAATGTATAATAATTATAAAAGGGCTGTAATTTAATAATTACGGCTCTTTTTAATTTTTTTGAAAAATTATGAAAAAAAACACTTGCAAAAAAATCTTTGCCATGTATAATTAAAAGTGTTGCGGGGGTAATTCAGTGGTAGAATGCCTCCTTGCCAAGGAGGATGTCGCGAGTTCGAGCCTCGTCTCCCGCTCCATTTAAAATAGCACCGCATAGGTGCTTTTTTTATTGCAAAAAATTATTGCAAAGGAATATTTGATGTCAGATTTTAATCATTATACAGTTATGAAAAATGAAGCAGTTGATGCCCTAAACTGTCGAGATGGTCTTATATATGTTGATTGTACATTAGGTGGTGGTGGACATAGCGAACTTATTTTGCAACGCATATCTCCTAGTGGAAGATTATTTTCTTTTGATATAGATGATGATGCGATTGAATATGCTTCTGAACGTTTGAAAAATTACAAAAATTTGACAATAGTAAAAGATTCTTATGTGAATATTAAATCTGTTATGCAATCTTATGGAATCGAAAAAATAACAGGTGGTGTGTTGCTAGATTTGGGCGCATCATATCATCAATTGACAAAACAAGAGCGTGGATTTTCATTCTCAAAAGAAGCACCATTAGATATGCGATTTAATATGGATAGTGATTTCTCTGCTTACGATGTAATTAATGGTTATAAAGAAGATGAACTTGTTAAGATTTTTAGTGAATATGGTGAGGAAAGATTTTCTAAACGTATTGCTAAGGCAATTGTAAACAAACGTTTACAATCACCGATTAAGACTACTACTGAGTTAGCTGATTTGATTGTAGAAGCCACTCCAAGGATAAAAACTTCAATCCATCCTGCCACAAGGGTATTTCAGGCTGTTAGAATTGAAGTTAACAATGAATTAAAAAATGTTAAAAAAGTTTTATCAGATGTATTGGATTTATTAGACAATGGTGCTATAATATCTGTAATTAGTTTTCATTCTCTTGAAGATAGGATTGTGAAAAGATTATTCAAGTTTGAAGCACAGAAGTGTAGATGCAATGAGATGATATGTAAGTGTCAACCTCCACGAATAGAACTTGTTAATCGCAAACCAATAACAGCCTCTGATGAGGAAATTAGAATTAATCCTCCATCAAGGAGTGCAAAATTAAGAGTTGTTAAATGTATAAGACAAACGAAATAGCGGGTTAGTAATTTGAATAACAATCGTATTGCAAACAGACAAAACAACAGACCACTTCCTGAGTACAATGTACGTTATGCTTCAGAGACAGTGCGTCGTCCCCAACCAAATCAAATTATTAACGGTTATTTCCCGAAAGCGAGTTCAGTTAAGGCAATGGCTATAAAAAAGGTAAATAACACTTTATGTGGTTTATTACTATGTGCAATATTTATTTCTGCTGTTAGTTATTATTTTGTCGTATCTAGTGAAATTAAGTTGAATGAATATAGTCGTGCTACTTTACTTTTAAATGTTGAAAATGCTGAATTACAAAATAAATTGGATAGATTGAAATCATTTAATAATGTTGATTTGACTATGCAAAAAAGTAATTTACTTCAAAAACCAGAAAAAGTAATTGAAGCAACAGAGGTTAATACATCAGCAACACAAAGTACAAAAGCAAATACTCAAACAGTTAAACCAAAAGCTTGGACTATTGGTTATTAATTGTTATTTTTAATTAGCAAATTTTAGTTTTACGTGTTTTGAAATTAGTATGATGAATGTTATTAATGCCCCTAAGTTATCTACTCAAAATTTACGTAGTGGTGAAAAGGTTTTAAAGCAATTTAAACAAGAATTTCCATATCTTCGTTCAAATACAAAGATAAACTTAGAGTTGTTTAATCATAAAGATAATCAAAATATAATGTCTTTGACTCCTAAGTTGAAAGGTCGTGCATCAATGGCTGGGTTTAAGATTTATATGATGCGACAACAGTATGCAAGTGCAAAAGATAAGATAGGTTTTTTAACTTCTGCAGTAAAGAAAGAGAAAAGTGCAAATTGTGCTGAGTGTGCAATTTTGATGCATGATAAATTAGCACAGAATGGTATTAAATCACAGAATGTAAGGTTAAATATTCAGAATAGTGTAGATAAATCAAATAGAAATCACGCATTTACTGTGTTTGGGTTGGATAAAAATGCTGATATATCAAAGCCACATACTTGGGGTAAGAACGCTGTAGTGGTTGATGGTTGGGCAAATATTGCAAAGAAAGCCCAAGATGGTGTTGAATATTTGAAACAATTATTTGGATTAAATTTAAAAGAAGAAACTTGTGTTTTTGAACCGTTTAAAAATATATAACCATTGTGGTTTTAATATAATATACATTTATATTGATTTTTAAATCAATGAAAAAATATTATTAACTTTTGTAAATAAATCGTTTTTTTACACTTGTAGAAGATTGAAACATGCACTAAACTGAGAGTAGAGGAATTAGATTATCGAGATACATTTATCCAAAGTTGTACGAATGTCAATATTGACAGTTGTTTAGTCTGTTTGTAAATAGATGTAACAATATATATCAATTATGAAATTTGTATATACTAAAAATACTTTATATAAATATAAGACGATAATTAAAAACCTTTCATACACAACCTACACACACTAACCTTCTACACACGAGGAATTACACAAAAAATTCCAAACCACTCTTTTTTGAGCGGTTTTTTTTTGCTTAAAAATAGAAATAAAGCATGGATAATATTTTTGAAAAGATTATATGCTTGTAATATAGTAATATCTTCATTCTAGTGAGATTAAGTTTATATAAAGATGGTAAAATACTGTGTTAAACTAGAATAGTAGAGATAACAAAAGAGAAAGGGATTAAAAATGATACCTATATTTGATTCAAAACGTCAATATGCACAAATTGGTGAAGAAGCTGAAAAAGCTGTATGCGAAGTAATGCGTTCAGGTTCATATATTTTAGGAAAAAATACAAAAGCATTAGAACAAGAATTAGCTGATTTTATCGGAGTAAAATATACAGTAGGTTTAAACTCTGGTACAGATGCTTTGCACTTGGCATTGAGAGCATTAGATATAGGTAAAGGTGATGAAGTTATCACAACTGCATTTACATTTGTAGCAACTGCAGAAGCAATTGGTATTGTTGGTGCAAAACCTGTTTTTGTTGATATTGATGCTGATACATTCAATATTGATCCTGCTAAGATTGAAGAAGCAATTACACCTAATACAAAGGCAATTATTCCAGTTCACTTATATGGTCAACCTTGTGATATGGATAGAATTATGGATATTGCAAAACGTCATAATTTGAGAGTTATTGAAGATTGTTGTCAAGCAATTGGTTCATCATATAAAGGACAAAAAGTAGGTACATTTGGTGATTTCGGTTGTTATAGTTTCTATCCAACTAAGAACTTAGGTACAATGGGTGACGGTGGTTTGATTACAACAAATTCAGAAGCATTGAAAGATAGAGTAATCGCATTGAGAAACCACGGTGGTGCAGTTCGTTATCATCACGATGAAATTGGTGTAAACTCAAGACTTGATGAAATTCAAGCAGCAATTTTAAGAGTTAAATTACCATATATTGATGAATGGAATACAAAACGTAGAGAAAGAGCAGCAATTTATAATGAATTGTTTGCATCTTGTGAAGATATTAAAACTCCAACAGAACTTGATAACACATATTGTGTATATCACCAATACACAGTAAAAGTTCCAAATAGAGATGAAATCTTTGAAAAAATGCATGATGCAGGTATTGGTGCAATGTTGTATTACCCAATTCCATTGCATATGCAAAAAGTTCATAATTATTTAGGTATGCAAAAAGGTTCATTACCAAATACAGAAAGAGATACTGAAATTGTTATGTCATTGCCAATGTTCCCAGAATTGACAAGAGAAGAACAAGAAACAGTAGCAAATACATTGATTAAACTTGTAGAAGAATCAAAAGCATTAGTTTAATATAACACTGTTATAATACATAAAACGTCTGATAGGATATTCTATCAGACGTTTTTATATGATTTTTATTTATCATAAATTTAATCAGTAATTAGTCTATTATAAAAATCTATTTTAAATTTTTCATAATCTGTATGAATATATTCGTTATATAATTTTTGACAAACACTATCTGATGGATAACACATTTTGTCTTTACCGTCTGTTGCTGCTTCAAAAATAATTTTTCCCGCTTCTTCTGGGCTTGGGAATTCTTCATTACCTGCAAGCAAATATTTTTGTTGATTTGCTGCAATTTTTTCATAACCACTTCGGTCATTAATTGGAGTTTGGAAATTTGTTTTTGTTCCCCCCGGAATAATTGCTTTTACAAAAATATTAAACGGTTTTAATTCATAATATAAAGATTCAAGCATACCTTGTTGTGCTCTTTTTGCTGCACCATAAACCCCATCTCTTGGAAGTGCAATAATTGCGGCAAGCGATGTTGTTGTTAAAATTCCACCACTTTTCCTTTTCTTAAAATGTGGGATAAATTGTTGTGTGACAAACATTGAACCAAAAACATCTGTTTCAAATACTTTTCGGATTGCATCTTCTGGTAATCTTTCAAAAGGTGCCATAATTCCATAGCCAGCATTATTAAACAATACATCAACATCATATTCTTCAATTGCTTTTTTACAAGTTTCTTTTATTTGAGAAGTATTTGTAACATCTAATGGCATAACGACTATATTAGGGAATTTTGTAAATTCTTCACCTTTTTTAGGATTACGCATTGTTGCAATTACTCTCCAACCATTTTTTGAAAATACTTTTACTGATTCCTTACCAATACCTGATGATGAGCCTGTAATAAAGATTGTTTTCATAATATAATCTCCTATTTTGTATTTTAGTTTTTTTATAATATATTATATTTATAATTAAGTAAATTATAAATATGATTAAAAGAAATTAAGTATGTGGTTAAATAGAAATCTTGAAATATTTTTTTATGTTGCACAGATAGGAAGTATAAGTGAAGTTGCTGAACGGTTGTATATTTCTGCTCCAGCCGTTAGTCAAGCTGTAAAATCTGTTGAAAATCAAATTGGAGTATCTCTTTTTGTAAGAAATAAAAGGCAAGGTATGCAACTTACAAGTGCTGGTGAAAAAGTTTTCAACCTTGTCGGACAAATGTTTGGATTAGACAAACAAATAGAACAAGTTGGATTTCAAGAGAAAAATCTTCTTTCAGGTAATATTAAAATTGGAACAATTCCAATGATTACTGGTTGTATATTGGCAAAACCTTTAGCGAAGTTTAAAAAACTTTATCCTAATATAAAAGTCGAAGTTTTTGAAGGAACTCCTGTAGAAGTAACAAAAATGGTTGAAAACGGACTTGTTGATTTTGCTATTACTTGTACTCCATTTGGTAATATAGATTACGAAATTTTGATTACTGATGAAATAGTTGCAATATTTTCTCAAAATATAGATATGCCAGATAAAATTGATTTAAAAAATGGTGTTGAAAATATGATATTGGTAAAAGAAGCTTGTGAAACGATTTCAGAAATTATTAAAACAGATTTTTCATTAAGTTTTTCAAAAAGTTTTCTTGTAAGAGATACAGATACGGTTGTTAGACTTGTAAATGAAGGGATTGGAAATGGATTGATTTCAAAATATACATTGAGTACAATTCCAAATAATTTAAAATATTGTGAAGTTGTACCACATATAAATATTGGAATTGGTGTAGCCGCTCTTGATTTATCTGTAATTTCACCAGCATCAAAAGAATTTGTAAAATTAATTAAAATATAAATATTATAGTTCTTTTACCATAGTAATATGTTCACAGTATTCATCAAAATAAATTCCACCGACTTCTTTGTGAACAAGTTTTGTCGATTTCATTAAACTCATCTTTAAACCCTTGTTCTTCAACAAAGATGGCGGTTCTTATATTCATAATATCAGGATTTAAACCTATAAACTTTTTATATTGCGTTTTTTGTTGCTCCCATTCTTAAAATTAACTTTCATTTACATTTTTCCCACAAATATGTTCTGGAGTGAGTTCGAGAACCGTAACATAATTAGCAAATTTTTTGATTTCATTATCAATATAACTTTTATCAAAATTAAACTGTTTTGCCAATTTTCTAACAATATCAAGAGTTTTTTCTCTATCTTCTAATATTTTTATTCTTCCAAAAACTATAACGCTTTTGTAATCAAGCCCAAGCTTTCCTTCAATTTGAGTACCTTTATCATAAACACAAAAAGAAACTTTATTGTGTTTTTTTATTGCATCAATTTTATGACCATTTCTGCTTCCGTGAAAATATTTTTTATTATCAATTTGTGAATAATAAAAATTAATTGGAACTCCATAAGGATAGTCGTTATCACCTAAAACTGACAATACGCCTCTAACTTCATTATTCAAAACAGAAATACAATCTTCTTGTGGTAATTGTTGTTTAATTCTTCTTAGTGGTCTAAACATTTATTTTCTCCTAAATTGTTATGAATATTTAACTCGAAAAATTTTTATAAAAATATGTTAATATCTTTTTTAATATTCGTTTACGAAATTTTTTAATTGATTTAGTAAATTTTTACTAAATTCAGAAAAGTTGTTTATATCTATTAAAATATCAAAATCTGTTCTAACATTTTTGAAACCATAATATTGCTCTATTATACGTATTTTATTATTTTTTATCCAAGCGAGCCATTTAAACTCAGATAATTCATCATTTATATAAATTGCAAAATTATTATTTTTTAGTTTTGTTTCAAATATATGAAAAAATTTTATAAAATCTTTTGCATATATACTTAATTGTTTGAAATTTTTATTTGATATAATTATTGATAATTCAACTAAAGCGTCTTCTATTTTATAAGAATCCAATTCATAAATCTTTTCATCTAATTTTAGTTCAAAATCAATTTTTGATATGGACGTTATATTATCCTTCGGATATGGTATGTTTTCATCTGGTAAATAGTATTTACCCTTATAACGAACTACATTAGTTGTTTGATGTAATATATGTGCATTATATGTTCTAAAATCTACAATTTTATATTTTACTAATCCTAGTTTTTGGGCATAATCATTCCATTGTGATAATTTGCAGTTTGGTCTTATTAAATGTTTATATGAATTTTCGTTTTCTTGATAAAATAATGCGTAATAATTTTTTTTCATATTAATTTTCTTTCATTTTGTTTTATAATTGTAAATTGTTCTTAAATGGTTTATTTTAAGTGCCAGTAATTTCTCTCAGAATAGAATAGTCACAATAATCGGTAGTTAATTCCAATTTATATCCATTTTCAAAAACAAACCAAATTTCTTCAAACATATCATCGCCATCTTGACGTTTAATATTTAAATGATCAAAATTCATAAAATAGACATCTCGTCTTTTATGAATTTGTATATCAACAAGCTTCTGACCTATAAGATTTCTAGCAAAATGTTTGCTTACATCTGCTCCATACTTATTTGTATCAATTGAGTTTTCATCAATATTTACAAGACTTCCAGACCAATACATTATCTCAAGATTAAAATCTGCAAATTCTAGAATCACAGGTGAATCTAAAATTAATTGAGTACCAGCATCTTTCCATTGATAATAGTCTGGTTCATCAATCTTTTTGCCACTATCAAGTGCATATCATTCGTTGTTTTTATATTCGCAATATTCATTCCAATAGTAATTATATAAATTACCTGTATAGAAAATTTTATCAAGGGGTTTTCCGATTATCTTGTCTTTTAAGTTACAAAAATACTCTTCTAATGTTTTTGCATGAATTATTTTTATATTTCCCCAATCGTTACTAAATTTTTTATAAAATAATGGTTTGATTACTTTAAGTGTTTTCATAAACTTTGAAAGTTTAGATGTATCTGTTTCGACATGTGTCCAATACATTAAAATTAATAACTTATTAATTTCAAGCCAGTTTCTTAATTCTAGCATTTCAACTTCATTATCAAAAATTGGTTTTATATTTCCTAATACTGTTCCATCTAAACGAATCTTTATCCAATTAGGAAACTGTTTTATTTCATAATCATTTTGAATAAAAATGTAAGGAATTTGATTTTTATTTTTACCTAAATTCGTTGATATTAGAATAACATTCATTGCTAATCCAGTATCTTCTTTGTTAAAATAAATTGTATTAATAATTTGCCCTAATGTGTCAATAAGTATATTTTTTTTACCCTTTTCGGCTATAAAATAGTCTAGATTAGGAATATAACTAATATTATCAAAAATAAAATCAGTTATAAATTTTTTGTCTGTTACAGAGTATATAGCATATTTTTCGTCTTTTAATGGTGCTATCAAATCACTTATTTCTGGAAATATAA
>JBNMJS010000031.1:0-19107 GCA_050873965.1 Cyanobacteriota bacterium
CCGAGAGTTTCTTTGTGCAACGTTTCTTTGCGGTCAAAGAAATGTTGCGAAATAATTTAACAAATTAAATTTATTAACAATATAAAAAAGAAATATGGAATAATTTTATTGCCATTATGGCTAGGGTGATTATGTATAATTGGGTTATAGTTTTTTTCTTAATCTTCAATAGAATAGATATGTTAAAACAAAGTTATTTAAAACTTTAAAAGGAGAAATTATGAAAAAAACATTATTAGCTACAACATTGTTGCTTGCATTATCTGCAACAACATTAACTGCAGATGCATTTTGTTGGAGAAATTTAAATCCTGCAAATTGGGGTACTTGTCCAAAATGTGAAAAAACAGCATCATGCAAATGTAAAAAACAAAAATGTACTCCACCTTGTGAAAAGAAAGAAAAGGTTTGTCCAGAAGCAAAAACTTGTCCTTGTCAGCCTGAACAAAAAGCGACAACTTGTCCACAACCTGACAATTGTGATGCTTGTGACAAGTTACAACAAGAAACAGAGAGAAAATAAAATATTTTTTGATATTTTATCGGTGAACGACTACCTGTAATTTGGTAGTCGTTTTTATATATGTTCATAAATTGGAAAAATATATTCATTTATGATACTATAAGTACAGTATTAAGAAAAAAGGATGTGAAATATGGGTTATAAAATTTTATCAAAAAAAGAATTATGTCCTAATCAATATGAAATTACTATTGATGCACCTTATGTTGTTAGAAATGCAAGAGCAGGACAGTTTATCATTTTTAGAGCAGAAGAAAATGGTGAAAGAGTTCCATTGACAATTGCTGATGTAAACAAAGAAACAGGTGCTTTAACATTAGTATTCATGGCTGTTGGATATTCTACAAAGAAATTAGCAGAATTGAATGTTGGTGATGAACTTGTTGATTTAGTTGGACCATTAGGTAAACCAACCCATATTGAAAACTATGGTACAGCAATTTGTATCGCTGGTGGTTATGGTGCTGCTCCATGTTATTTGATTGCTAAAGCACTTAAAGATGCTGGTAACAAAGTATATATGATTATGGGTGCTAGAACAAAAGATTTAATTTTCTGGCAAGACAAAATGAAAGATGCTTGTACTGAATTATTTATCACAACTGATGATGGTTCATTAGGTATCAAGGGTTTTGGTACTGCTGTAATGAAAGACATTATGGATAAAGAAAAAGTTGATTATGCTATTGCAGTTGGTCCTATGCCAATGATGAGGGCAGTCGCAGAATTGACTAGAGGTACTGGTATCAAGACAGAAGCATCTATGAACCCAATTATGGTTGATGGTACTGGTATGTGTGGTGCTTGTCGTCTTACTGTTGGTGGTCAAACAAAATTCGCTTGTGTTGATGGCCCTGATTTTGATGCTCATGAAATCGATTTCGATGAAGTTATCAATAGAACTAGAATCTACAAAGACCAAGAAAAGAAACGTTGCGAAAGCTGTAATCTTTTAAAGGCTGCAAAGTAATAAAATAAATTTTATATTTAATATTAAAAACGCACGGTATTATTTGTATCGTGTGTTTTTTGTGTAGAATTGTAAACTCTGTAAAAAGTTTTTTTGACTAAATAAAAAACATCATTATATACATGAGCAAAGCCTCCGATACGTTTATTGGATGAATTCAAAAAGAAAAACTAACACAAATGGTTGAGATTTTTAATTAATCGTTAATCTTATTTGAATTTATGCCGATAATAACTTCAACAAGACAGAAGGAAGAAGGTGTAAAAAATGTCAAACGGTTTTGCAAGCGGATTTTATCCACATTATGATTTAGCAGCACGTATTCAACATACGAAATTGGATACAGGTATGGTTGGTATGTACCCTGCAAGATTATCACGTATGGAAGAACCGGCTACAGTTGATTTTAAAGGCGTATTATCAGGCTTAGTTGAAAATTTTAATAAGGATTTGAATGCTCCAGATAATTTGTTAAAAGACGTTATGTCAGGTTCTGATGATGTAGATATTCACGATGTTATGACAGCGATGGCTAAAGCAGAAATTAATGTTAACGTTGCGACTCAAATTACTGGTAAAATCATTCAAACATACGATAAAATTATGCAGATACAGGTATAATATAGTATTACTACTATTGTGTACGGTAGCAAAAAAAATAATTTAAATACGTTAGGGTGTTGTAAAGATGGATTTTAAAGCATTATTAAATAACAAAAATTTCTTAATAGGAGCGTTGGCAGTCGGTGTCATATTATTTGCGTTGCTTATAACTATTGCTGTTGTGTCAACAGTAAATGCAAGCAAAGGTGGTGGACAAGTTGTTAAAGAAAAAATTATCAAAACTCCACTTGATTTGTTGACTACTGATAACCTTGGTAAAGCAATTGAAATTCAAGCATTGCTAGCAAGAGAAGGTATTACTGCTGAACGTAAACTTGATGGTACAAAATCTACAATCTACTTACCTAAATATACCCAAACTGAAAGAGATAGAGCACTTTTAGCAATTGTTAAAAGTGGTTTGATGGATCAAAATGTTGGTTTGGAAATGTTTGATAAAGGTGACTTTACTTCAACTAAAGAAGATAAAAAAATTCGTTTAGTTAGAGCAATAGATGGTGAACTTGCTCGTTTAATCAGAAAAATTCCTCCAATTGAGAATGCTTCTGTATTCGTTTCAATTCCAGAACAAACAATGTTCTCATCTACTCAAAAACCAGTTACTGCTACTGTTCAAATTGATATGCCAAGTGGTGAAAAACTTGATGCATTCAAAGTTAAGGCAATTACAAACTTACTTATTGGTAGTGTTTCAGGTTTAACATCAGAAAACGTTGCAATTACTGATACAAACGGTAATGTTTATAACAGTATTATGTCACCAACTGATGAACAAGAAGAAAGAATGCGTGAAAACGATAAATATATGCAACAAAAGGTTAACGTTCAGTTAGATAGACTTGTTGGTAAAGGTAACTATACTGCAACAGTTAGTACATTCTTGAAACAAGCACCAACTGAAAAATTCACAACTTGGTATGATCCAAATTCAAAAACTTCATTAAATGAACAAACATTCCATGAAGGTTTAGGCGACCAAACGGCTGATAGTAACAAAAATACAAACGCAGTTAGTGTATATTTACCAAATGGTTTACCTGGTGGTGGTGCTGATTCATCACAAAACAGAAACTATTCAAGAACTGCTAAAGAAACTCAATATGGTGTTTCTAAAATACAAACAAATGAATATATGAATTCAGGTACAATTGAAGATATTTCAATCGCTGTAACATTGGATAAAGCAGCACTTCCTCCAGATATTTCAATCGAAGAATTAAAGGAACTTATTGCACACGCAGCAAGTCCAAAAGCAAGCCCTGAAAATGTATCAATAGCATTTAATGATTCAAATGATCCATATTTGGCTTCTGATAATCCAGAAAAATTACCAAAACCAGAAGAAACAGGTAACCCTTGGTGGTTGGCAGTTGCTCTAGTAGGTTTGAGTTTGATTATCGGTCACAGATTCGTTGTAAAACGTTTGCAAAGAATGAAAGATCAACACGAAGACGAAATGGAACTATTGAGAGAAAAATCAATGCAACAAGAACGTCAATTGCAAGATGTAAGTAGAAGAGCAGCAGATTTAATGGTACAACAAGATCAAATGCATCAAAATCTGTTAGATGAAATTCAAGCGAAAGGTTTATTACAACAACGAAATGTTGATATATCACCACTAAAAGATGCTCTTGCAGTATTGAAAGAAGAATTTGAAACTCTTGATGAAAATGAAAGTGCAGAAAAAATTAAGAGTTGGATTGAACAGTAATCAAGTTATAAAAACAAAATGTAAATATTAATTCAGAAAGTTGAAAATGAAAAATAATTATAGCAAAATTAAGTTAGAAAGATTTTTATTATCAACTTTCTGTTTTAAATAAAAAGGAAAATATAAGGAAAAGAAATTGCCAATAGAAGGGTTTGATTATAAAGAATTTGCACAGATGATGTCATCACAGGCTGGGGAACTTGTTCCTAAGAACTTTAATGACATGCAACGCAATTATGTTGTAAAAACTCTTACTAATTTTACATTACTTGCTGGTGAAGCAATTTCTAATGATACAAAGTTAAATTTTAATGCTGATCAGGCAGTTTTTGTAACACAGATTATTGCTGAATGGTCGTTCCACAAATCTATTGATTTGGTGCATTCTGGAATTATGCCGGAACATTGGGACGGTGTAATGCAGAAGATTGCATTTACAATTTTTGAAATTGCAAAACAAGCAATACAAAAAAATATTCCACAAGATAAAACTTTGCAATTGATTGAGCATCACGTTGATAAAACGTATAGAGATGCTATTGCAGATTTGGAAAAACGTGGTGTTATTTCATCTGAAATTTCGCAAAAAGCAGCAAGTCAATCAAACATTGATGATATGGCAAAACAAGTTCAGGAACAAGAAGAACGTGAACGTGCCCAACAGGCTGCTCAACAACAAGCACAACCACAGCAACCTATGCCACAAGGTGCTCCACCTCAACCTCAACAAATGGGTTCAATGACTTCTGAAGGTAGAGATTTAAAATTAAAATCTATTGCAATGGTTATTAAGTTGATTGATGCTAATAGAGCAGAAGAAGTTTTATCTAAATTCCCTCCTGAAATTGCTCAGGAGATTATGTCGTATGTAAATACTCCAAGACTTGAAGAACAAGTTGATATTAATTATGCATTGCAATGTCTTGAAAATTTGAAAGTTATTTTGCCTAAAAAACGAAAATTATCTCAAGATAATATCATTAGGGAAATGAATAAGATTTTTGATACTACAAGAATGGAAGATATTGAACAACTTGTTAAACCAGAACGTCCGTTCATTAAGCGTTTTATCTCTCAAGCTTATGAGGGTGATTATTATCCTGCTGTACCTTTAAGAGTCGCAAAAATTATTGTAGGATATATTCAAGATAGTTGTAAAAATAATAATTAATATCCAACATTGTTAAGAAAGTGTATAATCTTTTCAAATAGTGTATAATATCTAGTATGATTATTAAGAGGAAGATTTCTAAAAAAACAGAAGAAGAAAGAAAAGCTGAGGAAGAGGCAAAGGCTGCCGCTCTTGCTGCTGAAGAAGAAGCAAAACAACAGGAAGAACAGAAGAAGAAAGAAGAAGAAATCAATCTTTTCGATATAGATAATATTGATTTTACTCAGCGTAAAGAAAGACGAACTGGTAATCGTAGAAGAGGTTATCGTCGTATAGATGATAGAAATTTGGTATCCAGAGCACAAGAAGAAGCAGTCCAAATTAAACAGAGTGCTTATCAAGAGGGATATTCTGCTGGTTTACAACAAGCAAATCAAGATTTGGCAAACTTTAGAAATGTTTTAGGTGCTTTTATGGGTGCAGAAGAAAGAGTTTTTAATGAAGTTGCACCGAATGTTTTGGAATTAGCATTGGAAATTGCTAAAAAAATTATTAAACATGAGGTAAAAACAGACCCTCAGATAGTTCTTGATACAGTAATGGATGTAATTAGAAGTTTATCTAAAAATGAGCCTAAAATTGTATTACGAGTTAATCCAATTCAGGTTCAATATATAAAAGATACTTTACCTGAACAGATTCGATTGTTAGGTATGGATACGAAATTATCAATATTATCTGATGAGAACATAACAGAGGGCGGATGTATCATTCAAACTAATAATGGTTTGGTAGATGCAAGTGTAGAGGCACAATTGGATATTGTACAAACGGCATTGAGGAGCATTGAATAATGGCAGCCGAAGGTGGTAGCAAACCGATAAGTGAAATATGTTTAGCATGTTTTGTGTGTATCCTCATCTTAATCTTATTGATGGAGATGCCTAATTGGGTTATCAACTTTTCAATCAGTTTGAATATTACTTTAGGTATTGTGCTTTTGATGATTTCATTATATATTCAAAAGCCTTTGGAATTGGCAGCATTCCCAACGATTATTCTTTTGGGTACAATGTTTCGTCTGGTATTGTCTATTGCATCAACTCGTCTTATCTTGTCAAAAGGTGAGGCAGGTGAAGTAATTCACGCATTCGGTACATTTGTTACCGGTGGTAATATGGTTGTAGGTGGTGTAATCTTCTTAATTATTACAGTTGTACAGTTCATGGTTATCACAAAGGGTGCTGAACGTATCGCCGAAGTATCTGCCAGATTTGCGTTAGATGCGATGCCTGGTAAACAGATGACTATCGACGCCGATTTTAACGCAGGTTTGATATCTCCAGAAGAAGCCGTAAAGAAACGTGAGGACTTACAAAGGGAATCAAGTTTATTCGGTTCTATGGATGGTGCTATGAAGTTCGTAAAAGGTGATACTATGGCTGGTATCATCATTGTTGTTATCAACATTGTTGGTGGCTTGTGTGTTGGTTGTTTGATGAATCAAATGCCTGTTGCTGATGCTGTTGGTAAATATACAATCTTAACGATTGGTGATGGTTTGGCATCTCAAGTTCCATCACTTTTGATGTCAATTGCAGCAGGTATCGTGATGACTCGTGCATCTGCTAGTGCATCTTCACTTGGTTCAGATTTGACATCACAAATTATGAGTAAACCTTATTCATTATTCTTTGCAGCTGCGTTCTTGTTCTTGATTACAATAACGTGTCCGATTACAGGTTTGCCATTTTTCCCATTCTTGTTATTCTCAATTGGTTTGACAGTTGCTGGATTCTCAGTATTGATTAATGCTGATGTTCAATCTCAACTTGGTCAATTAGAAAATGTTCGTCAAAATATGCAAGACCTTGTTAACCCTAACAAGATGTACGAACGTTTGGGTGTTGATGTATTGAGTTTGCAAGTTGGTGCTGGTTTGTTGGTAATTGCTGATCCTGATCAAGAAGGTCAATTGTTGGCTAAGATTGCTGCTTTACGTCAAAGAGTTACTGATGAGTTGGGTTACATTTTGCCAAACATTCGTATTATGGACTCATCTGCTCTTGAATCTAATGAATATATGATTTCAATCCGTGGTAATACAGTAGCGACAGGTTATGTATATCCAGGGAAATTTATGGTTATTGCAGATCAATGGGATGCTGTTAGAAAGAATGTTCCTGACGATGCGATTATTGCTGTTGATCCTACATATCAAACTCAAGCATATTGGGTTAGTGCAGAAGATGCTCAAGAAGCGAAATCTGTTACAGCAGTTGATGCAACAGATGTACTTGTTACTCACTTGCAAGAGTGTGTTCGTAAGCACGTAGATGAAGTTATGACAAAAACTGATGTCTTGAAACTTATGGAACTTGTTCGTTCTCAAGATCCTACTCTTGTTAACGACTTAGTACCTGCTATTATTTCAACTTCAGACTTGAGAAAGATTTTTGTTAACCTTATTCGAGAAAAAGTTTCTATCAAGGATATTATCTTTGTATTTGAACGATTGTGTGACTATGCGAGATTTTCAAAAGAACCGGATATTCTGTCGGAACGTTTGAGGGCAGCGTTAGGTCGTCAAATCTGTTTGACAAACGTTCAAGAAGACAATATTTTATATGCTTTAACGTTGTCACCTGAATGGGAAAAAATTCTTGATGATAGTTGTCAAAGAACAGAGTTGGGTACAATGTTCTTGTTAAATCCAATGCAAGTACAAGATTTGATTGAATCTACTGCGATGACATTGATGAGAGCTCATCAAAATATTGGTAAACAACCTGTTATTTTATGTTCACCAAGAATCAGATTGCCATTATTCCAATTGTTAGAACGACATATTCCAACAATTGTAGTTATTTCATATTCAGAATTGATTACAGATATTAGAGTTGAAGCAGTTGATACTATTGGTGAAAATGCAGGTTAAGTTATAGTATCTGATTAGATGTTGTTATTATAATTTGTGATATAATCTAGGAAATGGAGGTATGATTATGGCTATAAAACCTTGGGTAGATTATTTTTTAGATTTAGCAAAGACTTGTTCATCACGTTCAAATTGTATAAGAGCACAGGTTGGTGCTGTTATTGTTGGTGATGATAAAAAAATTAAAGCAACTGGTTATAATGGTACTCCATCAGGTGTTGAATCTTGTTATGAACGTGGCGAATGTTATAGAATAAAAAATAATATTCAATCTGGTACAAGATATGAAACTTGTCGTTCTATTCATGCTGAACAAAATGCTATTATTCAAGCAGGTCAAGATAGATGTAAAGGTTCAACAATGTACATTTATGGACATAGTTTTATTTGTATTTTGTGTAAGAGATTTATTGTTCAATCTGGTATCAAAGAAGTATTTCTTAAAAAAGATGATAATTCTGAAATAGTAAGAGTTTCAGTTGAAGAAATTAAACGTGAATTAGAAGAATAATTTACTGATTTTTATATAGAAATCAGTAAATAATAAATGTAGGTTTTGTTATGCCATTTCGTTATAAATTACAAAAAGTTCTTGATTTTAGAATTAGAAAGAAAGAAGAACAAGAGGCTATTGTTACAAAAGCCCGTCAAAAACTTTATGCGGCCGAACAAAAAGTTGAACAAAACAAACAAGAAATTATGCAAGTTTCTGCTGCTAGGAAACAGGCTGAATATACAATGATGGAATATTATGATAAGTATCTTCATCATTTGTGGGATAAAGCTGAGGTTTTAGAAGACGAAAGAAAAGAAGCTGAGCAGGAACTTGATATTGAAGTTAAAAAATTGATTGAATGCGAACAAAATGTTAAAGTTTTGGAGAAACATAAGGAAAAACAAAAGGAATTATATTGAGAAGAAGAAAAGAAGGCAGAATTAAAAATGTTTTCTGAACTTGGTGTACAAAGACACTTTATTCGAGCAAGAGAAGAAGCCGAAGAAGAAGCACGTATTGAAGAAATGCGTCGTGAAATGGAAGAAAATGGTCAATAATTAGTCTAAATCTGTTATTTATCGCAGATTTGTAATAAAAATTTACAAAATTTTACATTAGTACATGACTTGAAAAATCTTTGAAAAATCAGGCATGGTGTTCATGGGCACAAAAAATAAGACTTTTTATTAAAAACAAAAATATAAAAAGCGAATTATTTAAAAAACAATCAAAAACCATCTTAATATTAACTTTACATTTACAAAAATCATGGCAATTTTTTTTTTCTTACGCTTTTAAATATATTAGAAGGTTGATATAATTTTCATGTAAACCTTGTTAGTATGTGTATTTTATGATTAGTCAAGTAAACAGAAACAACAACGTTAATAATATTCAAATCAACAACCATAGACAAAATAAAAATCAGGCAAACCCTAATTTTAATGGTCGTTTAGTTGATGCAACAATAAAGGGACTTCAACATTGTGAAAAGAACCCTATGTTGAATGTTGCAATCATTGATTTGGCTACAGCGATTATCCCAAGAACAATTTGGGAATCATTTACAAACGTTTTTGCAGGTTTTGAAGCATTTAGAAGAGAATCTTCAGGACTTATCGTAAACTGTTTATTACCTGGCTTTATTGCATTGGGTGCAGCAAAACTTGCTAATAAAGCAATTATGGGTGGTAAAGCAGATTTATCTAGTTGTTGGGCTGGTAATGATTCAATTAATACCGTATCTAAATATTATGAAAAAGCCCCTGAAACAGAAGCATATAAAGAAGGTATGGGTAAATTTAACGATGCTAAAAAGGCTCGTGTTTACGCTACTCATTATAATATTCTTGCTGATGCATCAGGTGTTGATGGCGATGTAAGAAGACAATATAAAGATATTAAAGGTTTTGATATTTCTGATGCAGCAGAAAAATTAACTGATGCAACTTTTGAAGAACCAAAGAAAGTTCCATTTAAAGAACGTTTCTCTAATATGTTTAAACCAAAACAAAAATCTTTAATTCAACAAGCATTTGAAACAACTGCTGAAGGTACACATATTACTGAAAATGTAAGTTTTGGTAAGGGTAAACATACAGTAGTTACTGATTTGAAATCAGCAATGACAGATGCAACTGCTTTAATGAAAGGTTTTGTTCAAGAAGGAGTACAAACTCCAGAAGAAATTGCAAAGATTGCAAAAAAAGGTAAGAAACTTGTTAGAGTAAAAAGTGGTGCTGCAATGGCTATTATTATTCCAATTGCTGCATCGATGCAATATATTAACAGATGGATAACAACTAAGATGTCTGGTGTTAAGGGTGCTCCAATTTATAGTGATTATGCTGCTCATAAAGATGCTCCTAAGAAAACACCTGAACAAGAAAAAGCAGACAAAGCTGCATTATTAAAACAAAAATTCATTTCAGTTGGTTCAATGATTGGTGTTGCTTGTTTATCAATGATGAAATTGCCAACATTATCAACATTGAAAAATATTGTGGAATTTAAAGGTCAATTCCCAACAATGGATCAAGCAAGAGCAATTTCAACAGTTACGTTTGGTTCTCGTATGGCAGTTGCAGATGATAAGAATGAACTTGCAGAAGCAACCACAAGAGATTTAGTTACATTCTCTAGCATGTATTTCTTAGGTGATTATGCCGCTAAAGGTTATGCATCATATCTAGAAAATACAAAAGGTGTTAAATTATTAAATAGAACTAAACCAGTTAAGAAAGATGCAAACATATTTAAGAAAATAGGAAATTGGATTGTTAATACTCATTTGAAATCAACAGATGAATTGGCTGCTGATGCTACAAGAAGTATTAAGGATATGCGACATATGCGTACACAATGTCAAGCAGTAAACTTAGGTTCATCATTGTTAATCTTAGGTTTATTAGTTCCTGTATTTACAAGATTAAAAACTCAAAAAAATCATAAAAAAGATTTGTTAGCACAACAAAATGTTAACAATAATGGTACTACAACTACTCCACAAAACCATGTTGATGATAGAATAAAGAATATCTCAACAAATATTCAATCAAATTCAACATTCACAGCATTCAAGAAAATAGCAACAGAAAGTAAATAGTAATGAACATCAGTTTAACAAAAAATTCTCAACAACATTATGTATCCCAAAGAAATGAAGCAAAAAATCAAAATTCTAATAAGAATGTTTCATTCAAAGGGATTACACCAGTAATTGATTATTTAACAACAAACCCTGTATGGGGTGCAACTGCTGTTGACGTTGTATCAATGGGTGGCCCAAGAACTATTATTGATACTAAAAAAAGAGGTGCTGCTGCTGGTGCTGAAACTGGTTTTAGAGAATTCTCATCTACTATTAATGATGCTGCTGTTGGTTTATATGGCTTGTTAGCAGGTACTGTTCTTGCTGGTATGGTATCTAAGAAATTTGGTGTTAAAAATCCTCAAAGAATTTTTGCATCAAATGATTCTATTGATGTACATTCTGATATGTGGAAAACTCATAAGGGTAATGTTGATTCATATATCGGTGATTATATAGATAGTTTCCGTGGTTATAATCCAAACGATGCTAGAGCAGATGAAAAAGGCTTTGTAAAAATTGCTGAAGAATACAAGCAAGGCATCTTCGAAGATATGAAAACATTGGCTAATGATGGATTATCTAAGAAAGATAGAAAAACTGTTATTGGCAGATTGAATGCTAGATTAATTGAGGCAACTGGTGCTGATTCAGAAGTTGTATTGAAACATGGTTCAAAATCTACAACTGCGTCTGTAAGTACAATGACTGATGATTTTTATAGACTTACAAAGGCACTTAAAGAAAATAAAAATCTTGGCAAAATCGATAAGTTTGTTTCAAGACTTAAAATCTTTGGTAAGAGTCGTGCAGCACTTGGTTTGGGCTTGGCAATGGCAATTTCTGCAAGTACTCAACCTATCAATGTTTATTTGACAAAGAAAAGAACTGGTTGCGATGGTTTCCCTGGCATGCCTGGTAGAGAAAAAGATAAGTCTTTCGGATTTAAAGTTATGAAAGGTATATCTACACTTGCTATGGGTGGACTTGCATTAGCAACTATGAAAGCAAAACCATCTCAAGTTTTGGATAAAGTACTTTATAAAGGTACTGCTCCAACAATTGACCAATTTAAAGCGTTATTTGCTACAACTATTATGTCTAGAATGATTGTTGCTAGAGATAAAGATGAATTACGTGAAAGTGATACTAAAGATATTTTAGGTTTCTTAAACTGGTTAGTAATTGGTAACTTTGTTAATAAAGGTGTTGTTATGTCAATGCAAGACAAAAACAATCCTGTAATTAGATATAACAAAGAAAGTTCTAAAAATGGATTTATTTACAAGCACTTTGGTGAAAAAGTAGATAAATTCTTCAATAGTAATATTGCAACAAACAAAGAAGTTGTTTCTGATGCTTTAAGAAAACAAGGTATTTCAACAGTTAAAGCTGACGGCAAAGCAATGAAACTTGGTGAGATGATTAAATTATTACCAAAAGGTAGTGCAGCGAGAAAAAACTTGAAGATTTTGAATATCGGTCAAGCAGCAAACTATATTTATTCTTGTGCAGTACTTGGTATGGGGATCCCAAGTTTGAATATTGCTATTACTGAATCTCTTGAAAAGAAAAGAAAAGCTAAGAGAATGGGTGCTGTTATGAATGAAAATAATCTAAACTTTGTAAATTCAAAATCTAATCTTGAAACTTTAACTTCTTTCAAAGGTAATGTTAATAACACTGTAAAAGCATAGTTCTATTTGTTTATATTTTGTAAATAATTCTAATTAGATATATAATTATGTTTGTAATAATTATTTATTGAGGTATTTATGAATATAAACAAGAATTATTTGAATTTAGAAGCAAGTTATTTATTTTCTACAATTGCAAAAAAGGTTAGTGAATATAGTGAGGCTAATCCTGATAAAAATATAATTAGATTAGGTATTGGTGATGTAACTTTGCCATTGTGTAATGCTGTTGTTAATGCAATGAAATCAGCAGTTGAAGAAATGGGAGTTCAAGAAACATTCAGAGGTTATGGCCCAGAACAAGGTTATGATTTTTTGAAATCTGCAATAAAAGATTATTATGCAAAACATAATGTTAGTCTTGAACTTGATGAAATTTTTATTAGTGATGGTGCAAAGAGTGATTTAGGTAATATTCTTGATATATTAGGAACGGATAATACAGTTATGGTTCAAGATCCTGTTTATCCGGTATATGTTGATACAAACATTATGGCTGGTAGAAAAATTGTTTATTCTGATTCAAACGAATCTAATGGATTTTTACCTATGCCAAATGAAAATGTAAAAGCAGATATAATTTATTTATGTTCACCAAACAATCCAACTGGTGCTGTTTATACAAAAGAACAATTAACAGAATGGGTTAAATATGCCCGTAAAAATGATGCATTGATATTATTTGATTCTGCGTATGAGGCATTTATTTCTGATGAAACATTACCAAGAAGTATTTTTGAAATTGAAGGTGCAAAAGAATGTGCTATAGAATTTTGTTCATTCTCTAAGACTGCTGGTTTTACGGGTACAAGATGTGGTTATACAGTTGTTCCGAATGCTCTTGTTTACGATGGTACAAAATTGAATAAACTGTGGTTAAGACGTCAAACAACAAAATTTAATGGTGTACCTTATATTGTTCAAAAAGGTGCTGCTGCTGTATTTACAGAAGACGGACAAAAAGAAATAATGAAGAATATAGGTTACTATAAAGAAAATGCTAAAATTATAACAGATGCATTGGATAAATTAGGTATATGGTACACAGGTGGTACAAATTCTCCTTATATTTGGTTGAAGTGTCCAAATAATATGAAATCTTGGGAATTTTTCGATTATTTATTGCATAATGTACAAATCGTTGGTACTCCGGGTTCAGGTTTTGGTAATAATGGAGAAGGATATTTCAGATTAACTTCATTTGGTAGTCGAGAAAAGACCATTGAGGCTATGGAAAGATTGTTAAATTCTTCTTTAGCAAAATAAATATTTTGAATAAAATAAGGCTATTATTTCAAATAATAGCCTTATATTTATGTTTAAAAGTTGCATAGTTAGATGGTTTTGTAGTAAAATTTGTATATGGTTAATTTTTTCAAAAGATTTGATAAAAATAAAGATAATAGAGAGAAGTTTTCAAATCTTATTTATTCAATATTTAAGTTTCAGGAATTTTTTACAGATATTCAAAATGTGAATTTACCTGATTGTGGTCCTTGTGTTTATGCTATGTGGCATGCTCATCAATGTTGCGTACATGGTTTACCTGATAGAGCGAATTGTAATGTATTAGTTAGTCGTTCTCGTGACGGTCAAATTATTGCAAATGTTGTTGAGAAATGGGGTTTTAAAGTTATACATGGTTCTAAGGGTAAAAAAGGTAGTGTTGAAGCAACATTACAGATGATTCATGCTCTTGAACATGGTGAATGTTGTGCAATTATGGTTGATGGTCCAAAAGGTCCAGCAAAAGTCGTTAAAGACGGTGCTATAAAGGTCGCTAAAAAAGCAGGTGTTCCTATTGTTCCTGTTTATTGGTATTCTCCAAATTGGACTTTCTTGAAATTTCCATCATGGGACGGATTTAGAATACCATTCTTTTGGACTAAACTTATAAATATATACGGTGAACCGATTTATGTTGATGCTCATAATGATAAAGCACAAGATGAAGAAGTTAGATTAAAGGTTCAACGTTCGTTAGAAAAATTAGAAAAGGAAGCTCCAAAAGCTCATAAAGAGGTGTTTAGATTCGGAATATGGAGAAAGTAAATTTACTTGCAGTTCAAATGGAATCTGCGATAGGTGATAGAGAAAAGAATTTTGAAAAAGTATCAGCCCTAATAAAAAATAATATTAAGACCGACACAGATGTCGTAATTATGCCTGAGTTATGGACAGTTGGTTGGGCTTGTGATGAATTTGTAAAAAGTGCAGAATATCTTGATAAAAGTGAAACTGTAAAATTTTTATCAAAATTAGCCAAAGAATATAATGTTAATATTCTTGGTGGTAGTTTTGTTCAAAAAGTTGGTGAAAATAAATATTATAATACTTGTCCTGTAATATCTCGTGAGGGAGAATTAGTTACAACGTATAATAAAAATCATTTATATTCTTATTATGATGATTGTGAAAATAAGTATATTACAGAGGGTGATAATCCTGTAATGGTCGAACTTGAAGGAATAAAATATGGTTTAACCATTTGTTATGATATTAGATTTCCTGAAATATATAGAGCGTATCGCAAGGCTGGTGTTGATATTTTAGTTAATATGGCTGCTTGGCCTTTATCTCGTAAAATTCATTGGGATTCATTAACAACTGCTCGAGCCGTTGAAGAACAAACTTATATGGTTGCTCTAACTCAAACAGGAACACTTCCAACTGGTGCTAAAAATTTAGGTCATTCTATGATTTATGATTATAGTGGAAATATTTTAGATGAAATTGATACAGTTGAAGGTTGTATTAGTGCAACGGTTTCCTTGCCTGAAATGTACGATTTTAGAGATAAGTGTACAGTTTTAAAAGATATTCATAATAGTTATGAGGTAATATCTAAATGAAAAAATTAGTATTATTATTTATATTTGTATTCTGTTTAACAATAAATTCCGTTTTTGCAGAAAGTGTTAAAAGTTCTATAAATAATGTTATATCCCAGTCATCTATTAACAAAGGTGCTATTTCAGTTTCTGTAAGAGATATGTCTAATGGAAAAACTGTTTATGAATTAAACCCTAAAATGCCGGTACCTCCTGCATCAATACAAAAGATTGTGACATCAACTCCTGCTATAATTACGTTGGGTAGTGATTATAGATTCCGTACAAGATTATATAAAAATAATAATAATGAATATTTAATAGTTCTTGGTGCTGATCCATATTTAACATCAAAAGATTTAGATAAATTAGTAAGAGTTATTCCTAAAGAGCCTGCATCAATTGGAATTGATGATTCTGTTATTGATAAAAATGAATGGGGCGAAGGTTGGCAATGGGACGATGATTTAAATCCATTGATGCCAAAATTTAGTGCATATAACATTGACAAAAATTTGATGGAAATAACAATTAGTCCATCTATGAAAGATTATCCTCCAGAAATTACAATGGACGTTACGTATCCTACAACATTTGTTAATAAAATGGTAACTGCAAAAAATACAAATTATACATTGAAACGTCAAAATTATGTTTCACCTGATATTATTATTGCTGAGGGTACAGTTAGGGCAGATAAAAGTATTATTAGAAATGTTCCTGTAAATAATCCTAAAAAATATTTTAAATTAAGATTGAGTGATTCTATAATTAATCATAATATTTCATCATCAGGAATTTATCCTAACAAAAAATTGAATTCAAGTTATACTTTGATTACACAGTTGAGCCATGATATAAATCAGGCACAATCTGATATTTTGAAGAATAGTAATAATATGGTTGCAGAAACTGTTTTTAAACTCGCAGGTGGTAAATATGCATCTAAAACTGGTAGTTTTGAAAATGGTTTAGCGATGTTTAATGATTATTGCAAACGTCAAAATATAGATACTTCAAATATTAAAATTACTGATGCTAGTGGTGTATCAAAAAATAATTTAATGATTTCTGATTTTATGACAGAATTTTTAGTAAAAAATCAACAATATATTGAGTCTAAGTTACCTACTGCCGGTGAGGGTACATTATCAAATAGAATGTTGTACTTAAAAGGTTTGTTGCGTGCAAAAACCGGTACTTTAAATAATATTAGTTCTATTACAGGTTACGTAACTTCTAGAACTAATCATAAGTATGTATTTTGTATTATGATTAACGATTCAAAAACTTCTGAAACAGATAAAAAAATGTTAGAAGAATACATTATTAGAGCAATTTATACTCGTGGTTAGTATAAGATTTTTGCATCAACTCGTTTTTCACCATTGAAAGATTTGTTTAAACTATGAACAAGTTCTGCGTATGTATTTGCATTGTAGAGTTCACCTTTTGTGACTTTTGCAGTACATCGGAGTTGGTCTAAATCTTCCATATTATCAATATTAAGTGCAATTACATCTATTTTTATATCTTTTCTGTATTTTACAAGTTCCATTGCATAAGTGCATGGACTCTCGTCACAGTTTTCTCCACCATCTGTTATTAGAATAATATGTTTGTCACCTTTAATACCTTTAAAATCATTTTTTATGGCTTGTTTTAAAGAGTATGTAATTGGTGTCATACCTCTTGGTGAGAGTTTTGATAATTCTGTTGAGATTGCTCCAAAACTATTTGTTTGTATTGGAACAACTAATGATGTTGCTTTACAAGCATCAATTGCAGTAAAACCCCATCTTTGTCCATATACTCTTACACCAATTTCTTGATTTGGTGACATTTTAGAAAGAATAATTTTTAAACCAGATAACAACATTGAATATTTTGTTTTATCAATAAGTATTTCATTCATACTGTTTGAATAATCAAGAATGAATAATGTTGGCGTACTTGTTTTTGTTGTATTTATTTTATCTGGACTGAATATTACTTTATAATTATCATTTGCAAAACAACAAGCAGTTAAGATAAATAAAATAAAGATAACGTATTTTAATTTCATAATTGTATATTATTCTTTAATTAAAGATAAGAAATTACCCAAGTGTTGAATAAATTGAGTCTTTTTGATTTATAATTATTTTATAGAAAGAGATGAGTTATGATTAGTGAAAGAACAAACAAACATATTAAAGAGGCAGAACAAATTTTAAGACCTCAATTTGAATATTTAGAAGATATTAGAGATTATAATCAGGAAAAAGTTTTAAAGGCTTTTGTTGATAATAAGGTAGCACCTGAACATTTTTATACTGTGTCAGGTTATGGTCATGATGATTTAGGTAAAGAAGTTTTGGATAATGTTTTTGCTCAAGTATTTAAAGCAGAAGCAGCGTTTGCACGTAATCATTTTGTATCAGGAACACATGCTCTTGCTTGTGCATTGTTCGGTAATTTGAGAAGTGGTGAAAAACTTGTATCTGTGACTGGTACACCTTATGATACAATGCAGGAAGTTATTGGTACAACAGGTGCAAAGAGAGAATCTTTAATTGGTCACGGTGTGTTATATGATGAAGTGCCATTGTTAGATAATGGCAACGTTGATTTTGAGGGAATTAGAAATAAAATTGATTGTTCTGTTAAGATGGTAGAAATTCAACGTTCACGTGGATATTCACTTAGACCATCAATAAATATTGATACAATTGGTAAAATCTGTAAAATTGTTAAAGAACAAAACCCAGATTGTATTTGTTTTGTTGATAATTGTTATGGTGAATTTGTTGAAAAACAAGAACCATTAGAAGTCGGTGCAGATTTAATTGCTGGCTCACTTATTAAAAACCCTGGTGGTGGTATTGTTGAAACTGGTGGTTATATTGCAGGTAAGGAAGAATATGTTGAACAAGCAGCAATGCATCTTACTGCCCCTGGCATAGGTCGTGAGGGTGGTGCAATGTTGAATCAACATAGATTGATTTTTCAAGGTTTGTTTATGGCACCATCTGTTGTATGTGATGCTGTAAAAGGTGCTGTTCTTGCAGCAAAGATTTTTGAAGATATTGGTTATGTTTCAACTCCTCAATATAATGAAAAAAGAACAGATTTAATCCAAACAATAGCATTTAATGCTCCAGAACCATTAGAAGCATTTTGTAGAACAATTCAAGAATTATCTCCTGTTAATTCTTATGTAACTCCTATTCCTGATGATGTTCCAGGTTATGAAGATAAATTGATTATGGCTGGTGGAACATTTATTGAGGGCTCTACAATTGAATTATCAGCCGATGGACCTATGCGTCCACCTTATGCAGTTTATATGCAGGGTGGCTTAAATTATGCCCATGTAAAAATTGTTCTTAAACATATTTTTGAAAAGGTTGCTAACTAAGTAATATATTGAATATTATTTAATTGTAAAGTTATGTAACGAAATAAAAATAAAAAAAGCAATTTCCAAAGAATGAAAAACTTTATATAAATGTAAGCGGGATTTAAGATAAAATTTTAGTTGAGTAAATTAGGGAAAAAGTTAAGATTAAAATACTTGAATTCAGCTTTAAAACAAAAGTTTTAAATCGCAAATTCTTTGATATTCATATTC
>JBNMJS010000032.1:0-19017 GCA_050873965.1 Cyanobacteriota bacterium
CACATAAATTAAAAATAATGTGGCTTGAAATAAATATATGGGATAAGTTATATATTTTGTCACAAAATAAAATATTTATATATGTAAATAAATCAATATAACCAATAAAAGAAATGATATTTAAAAATAAAAATTGATGTAATTTCATTGTAAGGAAAGGATAACATAAAATGACAATGTATTCAAATAATCGTAATATTAAATCTAATAATATACCATGGACAGAGGAAGAATTTACAGATGTAATGATACGGGATACTATACAATTTAAAAAAAATATGGATTTGAAATGGGTTTTAATGGTTCTGCTTGGAATAACGAATCTGATGCATTTAGACATGCATATATGCAAGCATATTTAACCCTTAGATTTGGAGATATTATTGCTAAAATATTAGGAAAATATCATGAAATTGATGGTAATATTAATAACCATCAAGATAAGACAGAAGAAATTATGGATTTGCATAATAATTCTGTAGGGCGAGAGATTGGTAATGAAATTAAAAAAGAATATAAAAATAAGTCTGTAGAACCAGATAGTTCTGTTATAAAAGAAATTATAGCAAGAAAAGTTGTGGAAAGAATGCAGGCTGGAAAACTTATTCTTACTCCTTCTGGTAGAAGAATTCCTAAGAAAAAGTTAAATATTCAAAATGGTGAACATAATCAAAACAAAATTGATTTTAGAAAAGGTTGTGTTGGCTCATTCCAAGTATCAAGTTATAAAAGAGCAGATGGAACCGAAGTAAGAGGATATACTAGAAGTTGTGGGGCAAGACATGTAGGAATGAGTCAAGAAGAACGTCTTGTGGGACAAGCAAAATATGCTGGTAAAAAGTATCAAGACATTCCAGTAGATGAACTTGAAGATGCTATATCATATTTTATTTAATATAGTATAAGAAAAGAGCCTTTTTAAAGGCTCTTTTTTAGTTTGTATTGATATTATTAAATAAAATTTTTGTACTCCATTTGATTGATTTAAGTTGTGATTGTATAACTTCTTTGCAAAAAATATGTTATTATATAAATGGAGAATTAAACATTTTTATTAAAAGTTTGATTTTTATAGGTACCAAATATAAATGTTATGTCCAAAATGTAAAACTGAATTAAAAGAGAATAGCTTGAAATGCTCTAATTGTGGTGCACGTGTAGGGCGTATTTGTCCTAATTGTAAGACTCATAATTTAGTTACTGCTCATAAATGTAAAAACTGTGGTTTTGAGTTGCTTAAAACTTGTCCGAATTGTGGTGCTACAAACACTAGTAAGGCTACAACTTGTCGTAGATGTGGTGCTTTGTTAACTAAAAATCATCAAGAACAAACAGTAATTGAAGAAAAAACTATCCAAAGAAAAAATACTGTGATTGATACTATGCCTAAATATGAGGCAGTATATTACACGCAAAAAAATGCAAAAGATAAATTAAAAGAATGTGTTTTAAATCCTGAAATAAAGGTTATATCAGTTAATGGTGAAAGTGGTGTTGGTAAAAATCTTGTTATTAGATTTGTATCAACAGAATTGAAAGAAAATGGTATTGTTTGGCTTACTGGCAAGTGTTCACCTCATACAAAATTAACACCATTTGGATATTTTCAAGATGTGTTATTGAATTTGTTAAATCTTAATAATTTCTGTATAGATTTAGAAAATTTGAAAAAAGAATCTATAAAGTTCTTTAAACAAGATTTTACAGATATGACAAATGAAGAAATTTTTGATTTTATAAATTTCTTATATCCAGAAAAATTTGGCGAATTTAAAAATATTCATTCAAATAAAGAAAATACATTTAATATTTTATTAAAAATATTTAGAACAATTTCTCAATCAATGGAGATTGTATTTGTTGTTGATAATTTTTCAGATATTGATGAAATGTCAAAGGAATTTATTAACAAGATTATAGATACACCTGATATTATTTCAAATACAACATTTGTAATTACATTCTCAAAACCTCGTTCTGCAATAGTTTGTGTGCCAAACAATAACTTGTCAGAAAAGAATTATGAAAATATTACAATTGCACCTTTGACAAGAGAACAATTAGTTCCAATATTTGATAAATATAAAAATTTAGAATTATCTATTGAACAAAGAAATTTAATTTATAAGTATTCTCAAGGTAACCCTGCTAATTTTGAACAAATAATCAATCTTGTTGCTGATAAACAACGCAATGGCTTACCTTTTGCAATTCCTCAAGTTATGAAGGATGTAATCTATGAAAGATTGAGTTTGTTACGTACAGAGGATAAAGTTGCTTATAAAGTTTTAATGGCTATTGCTATACTTGGTTGTAAATCTAATCCAATCATTTTAAATATGTTTAATGATATAGAATTAGAACAACTTGATTTGATTTTAAATAAACTTACAAAATTAAATTATTTAGTTGCCGTTACTAATGTTACTTATGAATTTAAGAGTGTTGATTTATGGGCAATTATTCTTGATGAATGTAAAAAAGATAAGGATAATTATAAAGAAGTTTGTGAACAAATATTTGTATTATTACAAAATTATCATTTGTCATCACTTGCAGTTTTAAGTTTTATTGCTAAGGATATGGGCTATACTCAACAATATTTGAGTATTTGGACTGCTGGTGTTCAGACTGCATCATATATTGGTGATACAGATTTGTTTGTTACTGCTCAAAAACAAATCTTAGAAATTGTTGAAAATAACGTAATAAAATCTTCTGAAAATATTAAAAAGAATATTTATGTACAGAGTGGTAAATTATTAGAATCAACAAATCCTAAAGAAGCAATAAAATTCCTTACAAACGCTTTGAATACAGAGGGTATAACAAAATATGAAGAAATTGATTTGTTAGGTTATATTGCATCTTGTGCGATGAAAACAGAAAATTATTATGGTGTAATTGAATGTGTTGATAGTGTAATAAATAAATTTGATAATCCACATTCAATAGAAGTTGCACTAATTAAATCTCGTAAATTAAAAGCTTTGAATATGATTGGAAATTTTGGTGAAGTTGTTAGTATTGCCGAAAATGAAGTTATTCCAATTATTGAAGCAACATTAGCAAA
The DNA here is from genome assembly GCA_050873965.1 of Cyanobacteriota bacterium. GTDB lineage: Bacteria > Cyanobacteriota > Vampirovibrionia > Gastranaerophilales > Gastranaerophilaceae > UBA2883. The sequence continues at coordinate 3,074 of JBNMJS010000032.1, forward strand.
AAAATCTTCTAAATATAAAATTGTAAGTGAACAAGAAGTTTTTGAAACTTGGCTTTCAACATTATTTGAATTGGCAAAAGCTTTAACAAGACAAGGTAATGATAGAGCATTCAAAGTTATTGCTGAAGTCTTTAAAATATTGGAAGGTAATAATATTCAAGATAGACAATTCGCTTGTAATTTACAGTTAGAATTGGCTCTTGCTAATACAATCAAGGGTAATATCAAAATGTCTAATAAAATATTGAATGATATTTTTGAAATTTACCAAAATTCAGAAGTAATAAATTCATTTGTTGTTTCAAGGTTAAATTTAATCAGTTTATTGAATAAATTCTTTACTGATAGAGATAATATTGAAATCGATGAATTGTTTAAAATTGCAACTTTTGCAGACAATATAAATGATAAATTTACAAAAAATATATCAAAATTGATTTTAGGAAAAATTGTATTACATACTCAATCTGCACAAAATGCAATTAGTATTTATACAAAGCAAATAGAATATTTTGCAAAAGAAAAAAATGCTGTTGGCGTTTTGTTAGGTTGGTATTTGACAGCAGAAGCAACAATTATGGTTGATAAGCAACAAGCATTAGAAATTGCAACAAAGGCATTGAGTATTTCTCAAAAACCTGAAATTTGTAATCACTATTTTGCTTTATTGTTTGATAAATTGATTTGTAGAATTTATTTATCATTAAAAGATTATGATTCTGCAAGAATTTATATTGATAGGGCTTTAACTATTGCTAAAGGTTATGATATTAAATATCAATTGGCAAAATTATATATGATGTCTGGTGATTGTCAACGTGAAATGGTTGATACTTCTGAAAATAAACAAGATAATCTTGTAAAAGCACATCAATTATATCAAAAGGCATTTGAATTGAATAAGGAATTAGAAATAAATTCTTTATCAAAAGATGTTGTTCAAAAAATGAATGAACTTGATATTTTATGTAAAGCACATGGCATTACTTTATAATTCGGTTATAATATAGTAAAATAGATACGTGTGTTATTAAAGGGATGATAAATATGAAAAAGGGATATTTAGGTATAGCAGTATTATTGGGTTTGATGTTGTGTGTAAATACAGCAGATGCAAAAATGACAAAAGCTGCTCATCAATATTATCAACAAGCAAGCGAATATGAATGTAAGCAAGATATGACAAATGCTATCAAACTTATTCAAAAAGCTATTGAAGTTAATAATGATGATGACATTATGTTATATACAAAACTTGGTGGTTTGTATGCAAATGTCGAACAATACCAAGATGCAATAAATGCTTATAAAAAAGCAGCTGAACTTCGTCCTAATGACGCCTTTATTTTTGTTAGTTTAGGTAATATTTATCAAACTTTAGGTGATAATGAAAATGCTTTAGATGTTTATAAAAAGGCTATGGAACTTTGTCCTGAATATAAATATAATTTAGTGAATTTAGCAAATGTTGAATTGGCTCAAAAGCACTATACAGAAGCAGAAGATTATTATAATAGATTCTTAGCATTGTATCCTGATAATGACGATGCGAGAGCAAATCTTGCCGAAAGTTATTATATGAATAACAAACCTGAACAGGCATGTGAAATTTTTGCGGCTATGTATGAAAAAAATCCTGCAACATTTAAAGAATATGCAAAATATGGATCTGCATTGTTTAAAATTAAAAAATATGATGATGCTATTCCAATGTTAGAAAAGGCCATTGAAACAGATTCAAATAGTGTTAAGTCATTGGCACAATTGGCTTTGGCTTATCAAAATATTAACAAAGTTTCTAATGCAGAAAAAACTTATCAAAAATTGTTTGAATTAGCGCCTAATATAAATGAATTTAGATTAGATTATGCAAATCTTTTATCTTCTCAATCAAAAGATGATGAGGCTATCAAGCAATATAATGCATATATTGAAGCATATCCAAAAGATGCAGAAGGTTATATAAATTTGGGTGCTTTATATAAAAGAACTGAAAATGATGATTTAGCAATTGCAAATTTTGAAAAAGCGTATGCTATTGATTCAAATGATATGGATACAGTAAAAGATTTGGCATTTTGTTATCATAAAAAAGGTGATTATGTAAATGCTGTTAAGTATTATGATGTAGCATTAAAAAATGATGCAGATAATTACAGTTTGAATTATAACAGAGCAATTGCTATTCATGCTCAAGACAAATATGAAGAAGCGATTGCTGCTTACGAAAAAGTATTATCTTTGAAAGATGATGAAGTTATAAAGACTAATTTGAATGCAGCATTGATTGAATATGGTTTTAAATTAAATAATGATGCTAAATATGCTGATGCTCGTGTGAATTTTGAAAAAGCAATAAAAATGAATCCAAAAGAAGCTTCTGCATATATGGGTATGGCAATTGCTTATCAAAAAGAACAAAATTATACTCAGGCAATGTCATATTATCAAAAGGCAACAGATTTAGCACCGAAAAATGATGATTATAAAGATGCGTTTAATGAATTTAAAGAGTCATTATCTAGTACAGATTTAGATAAAATATCATCAACATCTACTGATAAAGATGCTGAATATGCTTCTTTAATGGCATCTGGTGATAAGTATTTTAAGAATAAAAATAATAAAGCTGCATTAACTGCTTATGAAAAAGCATTACAATTAAAAGTAGATAGTAAAGAGACATTATTAAAGATAGGTAATATTCAAAAAGCAAATAAAGATTATGTAAAAGCAGGTGAAACATACAAGAAAGCGATTTCTCTTGATGGTAAATATACAGATGCATGGTTTAATTTAGGTCTTGTATATGCAAATACGAATAAATTAACAGATGCTGTTAATTGTTTTAACAAGGTTGTTTCAATAGATACTGATTATACTTATGCATATTATGCGTTAGGTTTGTCTTATGAATATGAACACAACAATCAAAAAGCAATTGAAAATTATAAAAAATACGTTAAATTAGAACATGATCAAGGTTTGATTAACGCAGTAAATAACAAAATAAAACAATTACAAAAATAATGAAATATATAAAAATAATAATCGCCATGTTTTTTTTGACAATTTGTTTGTGTGGTTGTTCGGAAAAAGAAAAGGCAGGAATTTTATTTAATAAAGAACCTATTACCAAAATGAACGTTATGCATGCTTCTAGGACGTTTGAAGTTGGTGAAAGAATTTATTATTTGTTTTATACGCCTGAAAAAATAACAACTGAATTTATTCGTATTCAAGTATTTAAGGCTGCTGATAACACTCCTGTTGGTGGGTATTCGATTGTTTGGACTGGTGATTATAGAATCATGAAACAAAATATGTATTATTATTATAACAATTTTGTTCTACATAGTCCTGGAAGATATGTAATGCAGGTTTTTGAAATAGATAATTTGTCTGAGCCTCTGGCATGGAATTTCTTTTATGTAAGATAATATGTATTATTGGTACTGTTTAATAAAATGTGATAGAATGAGTTTGTATGGTTACTAATTATGATGAATATATGAATACCTTGAAACAAAAGGTTCATGAAAAATTGGAAAGTACTCAACTTTATCAATTTAAAGGGACTGTATCAAAACTGTTGGGTTTGACTGTGGAAGTTAAACTTCCAGGTTTGAAGATAGGTGATTTATGTTATATAGAAACATACGATGGTAAGAAAAAACCAGCAGAAGTTGTTGCTTTTAAAGGTGAAATAGCACAATTATTACTTTTGCTAGATGGTGCTGGTATTGGACAGGGTAGTTTGGTTGAAACAACTGGTAGCCCAATTTGTATTCCTGTTGGAGATTTTTTATTAGGTAGATTAATCAATCCTATGGGTGAACCTATTGATGGAAAACCTCTTGATACAGAGGGGGCTTTATGGAGAAATATTGAAGGTCCGCCTCCTGGTCCATTTGAAAGACCAATTATTACAGAACAATTTTCAACTGGTGTTAGAGCAATTGATGGTTGCATGACAATGGGTTGTGGACAGCGTTTAGGTTTATTTGCCGGTTCTGGTGTTGGTAAAAGTACTTTGTTAGGTATGATTGCAAGAAACTCAGATGCAGATGTTAACGTAGTTGCTCTAATCGGTGAACGTGGTCGTGAGGTTAAAGAGTTTGTTGAAGATTCTTTGGGCGTAGAGGGCATGAAAAAATCTGTACTTGTATGTTCTACAGGTGATCAACCGCCTTTGATTAGACAAAAGGCACTTTTGACAGCAACTGCTGTATGTGAATATTTTAGAGATCAAGGCAAAAAAGTGTTCTTAATGACAGATACCGTTACACGTTGTGCAATGGCAGGTCGTGAGGTTGGTTTGTCTATTGGAGAACCTCCAACAATGAAAGGTTATCCACCATCAATCTTTTCATGGCTTCAAAAAGTTTTGGAACGTGCTGGTAATAGTCCAAAGGGTTCTATTACTGCGTTATATACTGTATTGATGGAAGGTGATGATATTTCAGATCCAATTGTTGATATTGTAAGAGGTATTGTTGACGGTCACATTTTCTTATCAAGAAAAGTTGCCGAAAGTAACCATTACCCTGCGATTGATGTATTGGGTAGTATTTCCCGTTTGATGTCAGCGATTGCATCTCCTGAACATAAATCTGCAGCAGGTAAATTAAGAGCCATGCTTTCATTGTATAGAGAGAATAAAGATTTGATTGATGTCGGTATGTATCAACCAGGTAGTAATCCTAAATTGGATATTGCAATAGAAATGATGCCTCAGATTAATGCGTTTTTACAACAAAGAACGTCTGATAGTGTAACGATGGAATCAACAATTCAAACACTTATTGATATGATGGCAAATGTTGATATTTAATCGTGGTTGTTTATATGAAAAATAGGTTGTTTTTTTAGTGCTAACATGTTTGGTAAATCCTTGAAACTGTTGTGTATCATGGGTTTTGCATGTATTAAATTCTTCTTAATTATATTAAATTTTGTAACAAAGATTTCAAATTTTGGCAAAAAAATGTTTTGAGGTGCTTTACAGTATGTGATAATAGACTTATCGTGTAGAATAGTATTGAAAGGATAGAAACATGACAACATCAATTGCAGCAAATGCAGGCATTCAACAACAAGCTCCAGTAATGGCACAAGCTCCAGAATTTAGACCAAGCTACAACGCAGTACAATTAAATTTAAGTTCTCCAACTTTAAATGTACCACCTGCTCCAATGCCACAAGCACAACCAATGCCTGAAACAGCTACACGCCAATGGCAAGCATAAGCAAAGAATAAAATATAAACATTTGTAAAGTTTATTTCTTTTTCATGGCAATTTATTTGAAGAATTATTCTTTGTATATGTGTAGATAAAGTTAGGAAAGGTATTACAATGATTCAATCACCTCAAAATTATCAAGCCCCACAAACGGCTGCACCACATAAACCGGTGTATTCACCAAGTTATAATGCGGTTCAAATAAATTTGGATACTCCAACCTTAAATGCACCTCAACAACAAGGTTATTATTATGATTATCCAAAAACTGATGCGCAACCATATTATCCACCAGTTAATACGAACCCACAACCACAACCTGCTCCAGTAAATGTTCCACAACCTGAAGTAGAACAACCAAAGGCTGAAACTCCAGCAGCTCCAGCTCCAGAAGCAGAACAACCAAAAGCAGAAACTCCTGCAGCTCCTGCTCCAGAACAACCTGCTGAAGCTCCAAAAACAGATGCTGGCGTTGATACAGCAGCAGTAGTTGCAAACTTGGCTGATCCTGATTATGATAAGCAAGCTCTTCAAATGGAAGAAATTGCTAAAAAAGGTTTAACAAATGAAGCAGATGCTGTTCCTTATGTTCAAGAAGAAGTTTTCAATAAGTTAATTGATATTATGAATGTTGATTCTTCTAAATTAGATGGTCCAACTGAACATCAATTACAATTGAGAGATAAAGTTGCAGAAAATGATGCAGCAATTGCTAAGGCAGAACAAGAAGGTAAAGATCCAAAATCAATTACTTTACCAAATCAATTGACTCCTGAAGATGAAGCATTAGCAAACACTATTACTCCACTTGAACAAGCTGAACGTAATAAAGAATATGCTTTATTCACAACTGCAATATTACAAAAAACTTATGGCGATGAAATTGAAAAACGTACAGGTAATGTAGTTCCATTAACAGATTTACCAGCAGCAGCAATGGTAGTTAATGAATTGAAAACAAACCAAAACCCTGCAATTAGAACAGCAGCAATCGATGCGTTAAGATATGTTCAACGTCCTGAATATAAAGAAGATTTAGGTAAAATCTATACAATTGCACAATCAGATGCTGACGAAGGTGTTGCAGCAGCAGCTACAGATGCAGTTAATAGCCTAAATCAAGTAGAACAAGCACAAACAGCTCCTGCTCCTGAAGCTCCTGCAGCTCCAGCACAAGAAGCACCAGCTGAAGCACCTGCACAACCTGCAGAACCAGCAAAAGCTTAGTTCTAAAATCAATATGTTCTACTGATATAGTAGACCTTTCCTTTCTACAAAAAATAAAACAGGTTCATATATTGAGCCTGTTTTGTTTTTAATGTAAAATATAATTATGATTAAGAGTTTAAAAAATAAAGTAATTGTATCTGTTCAAGCAATGCCTAATGAACCTTTATATAAAGAAGATTGCATGTTCGCAATGATGAAATCCGTTATAAATGGTGGTGCTTCTGCTTTGCGTGTTGCAGGTGCAAGAGATGTTAAAAATGCAAAAACATTGGGTGTTCCAGTTATTGGTTTAACTAAACCTGATGGTTTGCCTGAAAATTGGAAAGAAATAGTTTATATTACACCAACATTAAAAGAAGTTAATGAATTGATTGATGCTGGTGCTGATGTAGTGGCTTTTGATGGTACAAGAAGACCTAGACCGAATAATTGTACTCTTCAAGAAATTGTTAGTCGTATAAAGTCAGCAAATAGATATGCTATGGCTGATATTGCTACTTATGATGAAGCAATGTATTGTGCAGAATTAGGTGTCGATATTATTTCAACAACATTGTCAGGTTATACTCAAGAGTCTTTATCAGATAGTGATATACCTGATTTTGAATTATTGCAAAAAATAGTAAAAAATACAGATGTGCCCGTTATTTTAGAGGGTAGAATTTGGGATCCATCTCAAGTCGATAAAGCATTCGAATTGGGTGCTCATTGTGTAGTTATTGGTTCTGCAATAACTAGACCACAGTTAATTACAAAAAGATTTATAGAAAGATAGGTTGTTATGACAAAAGCTCTTGCATTCGATATTGGTGGTACGAAAATTTATAATACAATTATCAATGAAAATGGTGAAGTCGTTTCTGATGTTGAGAAAAATCATACTCCAAAAACAATAGAAGGTATTGTTGAAGTTTTAAAAACAGCAATTGATAAGTATGAAAATGAAGTTGATGTTATAGCAATTGCAACTGCTGGTGCTGTGAATAATGAAAATACAAAAGTTGTTAGTTCAACTGGTAATCTTGTAAAAAATTACCGTGATATTAAGTTTCAAGAATTATCAAATAAAAAAGTATTTTTAGAAAATGATGCTAATGCTGCTGCTTGGGCAGAACATATCGTAGGTGCATCAAAAAATTGTGATAATTCAATTATGCTTACATTAGGCACTGGTGTAGGTGGTGGAATAATATTAAATAATAAATTATATAAGGGTAAGTCTGGGGCTGCAGGTGAAATGCATTTTAAAATGTTTCCTGATAAAAGAAGAAAATGTACTTGTGGTTCTTATGATTGTTTTGAAGCGTATGCTTCAGGTACTGCTTTAAAATGGACTGCAGAAGAAATGTTGAACAATAAAGATGTAACAACTTATGATGTTATTGATGGTGTAAATGCTGGCGATGAAAAAATGGTTGAAGTTTTTAATGTTTGGCAAAATTATATTATTCAAGGTATTATAGGTTTGGCTAATTTATTTGATCCTGATTGTTTTATATTATCAGGTTCAATGGCTCAATTTGTTGATGTTGATAAAATACAAAATATTGTAAATGATGAAATTGTTACTGCAAAAACTGTTGTAAAAAAAGCAGAAGCCGGAAATTATTCTGGCATGATTGGTGCTGCACTTTTGGCAATAGAAAGCCTTAGAGGTTAATATGGGTAAGGCAAAAAGACGTAGTATTGCATTAGGCAGACATAATCAATTTTCTAACTTATCACGAAATGATGCTATTGTTAGTGTTTTTGAAAAATTGTCAAAACAAGAAGATGTATCTGAATTAATTACGTTATTTGGTTTGTCAGCAGAAGAATTGCTTGAAGCTGGTGCTAATTATGAAGATATTAAATCTTTAAGAGGTCTTGTATAAATGATTAAAACTATAAAATTTTGGTTGGATTGTGCTAGATGGTATGCACTTCCAATGTCTATTTTTTCTTGGCTTGTAATTTTTATGTACGGTTTAGAAGAAGATGGAAATTTTTTGTATGGTATTCTGGCACTTATCGGAATTTGTTTTGCTCATTTGGCTACAAATTTGTTTGATGATTATAATGATTATCAAAGGTTGCAACAGTATGTTGACGAACATAATATTGTTAGTTTGCCAAATACTCAACGTGGTAAATGTAGATATTTACTAAATAATTCTGTAAAATTAAAAGATGTTTTAAAAGTCGTAGGCATTTTTTGTTTAATAGCATTGTTAATAGGAATATTTCTTTTTATTAGTGTAGGAAAAGGAATATTGTTATATATGGGATTGGGTGCAATTATTGTATTATCATATTCTTTTTTATCAAACATAAGATTGTCAGAATTTGCTGTGGCATTGGCCTATGGCCCAATTTTGTATGGTGGAACATTTTATGCTATGACTGGACGTATTGCTCCAGAAGTGTTTGTTTTGGCTATACCTACAATGATATTTACTGTTAATCTTTTATATACAGATACTTTTTTAGATAAAGAAATTGATAAAAAAGAGGGTAAAAAAACTTTGGTTAATTTCTTTAAATCTGATAAAGAAGCATTAACGTTCCAAAAATATTTAATGTTATTTGGATATTTATCAGTATTTTTAGTTGGTATATTTGATATTGCTGATTGGGAAATATTTATTACATATTTAACTATTCCATTAGCAATAGATTTATTTAATTCTTTAAATTTATATTCAGAAAATATAGCGTCTGTGCCTGAAAAAAAATGGTATCATTGTCCTTTTGAGGATTGGAATGATATAAAAATAAATCGTTCAGAACCATTTATGTTCAGAATGTATCAAGCAAGAAATCTGATGATTTATTTTTCAATATTATTAGCAATTAGTATTTATTTTGATTAATAATAAAAAGGGATAGTTTCAAACTATCCCCAACTGTGTGTTATTTTAGATTGCAATTTTATTCAATTTTTCAATTTTTCTTTTGTGTGCTTCATCTTTTTGGAAAATCATTATATATTCGTGTTTGAATATATTGAAACCACCTGCTAAAGCCCTATATCTCCAAAGATTTGCATCTTTACCTTTTGCTTTTTCGTTTCCTTGCATATCTTTAACAATTGTAGTTTTGTGTCTGAAACCTAAGCGTTTCATTCTTTCTTGGCATTCAAAACCTAGGGAAACAATTTCTCCATCAGCATATTTATCGCCGATGATTAGTGCTGCAAAACGTTTGTCTTCTAGCAAATCGTACCCATTTTTTGCTACTTTTTCAAATCCGTCGTAGAATTCTTCAGTTGAACTGCAATTTGATAAGTCTTCTTTTTTATCTGAGAATTTGATAATATCGTCATAAGGTGGGTGGAGTATAAGTAATTGAGCCTTGTCTTTTCTCATGATGTCAAGTCTTGCTTTGATTTTTTCTTTCACAATTTCACTTGCCGAATCAGCACAAATTACGTTCACATCAGTTACTAATTGTTTAGGAGTGAATTTTTCAGAAACTTTTTCTGCTTGTTCTTCTTTTAATTCAACACCAATACAACGTCTGTTCATATTAATGGCTTCGATACCAGACGTTCCTGAACCAAAGAACAAATCTAGTACAACGTCATTTTCTTTTGTATAACGCCAGTATAATTGTTGTGCAATTTGTGGAATAAAATTGCCGTGATATTCATTTGAGTGTCCACCTTCTTTTAATCTTGTTGGAAATTCCCAAAGAGTATCTGTTTTGACATAATCATAATCTTTCCAACTTTTTAAGTTGATGTCATTGTAAGCAGTTGTTTTAATCTGTGGAACAACTGTTAAATCTGGTTTTTGAATTTCTACAATCTTCGTGTTTGTTCGTCTAGCCATTAAATTTCTCCATTTCCCAATATGAAGATTGTAAACAAATATTAAAAATTTATTATCAAGGAAATAGTTGAATTTATTCTTATTATATACATTATTTATATGATTATTTGAATTTTGTTGGAATTAATTCTTAGTCAAAGTCAAACAAATCTGTAAGTTTTATATCTAGAATTTTAGTTATTTCATATAGTTTATTTATTGATGCATTAATCATACCTAGTTCAATTTTACCAATATATGTTTGGTGACAAGACAATTTTTCGGCTAGTTCTTCTTGTGTTAAGCCTTTTAGTTGTCTGTACTTTTTGATATTTTTACCTAGTTTCAATAATAAATTCGTGTTCATTGTTGACAATATAGACCAATACGCTTATTATTTGTATAGAATGACACGCTTATTGTGTATCACGATTTGATAATAGTAAGTATAATAAGCAACTATCATTTATAAATATAAAAGGAATAATATGAGTAAAACATTTGATGAACAGGTTAAAATTTTACAAAATAATTGTGATATGTCGTTTGATGATGCTCGTGAAGCTATGATTGTTTATAATGCTTATAGTGAAGATGAAGATGGACGTTTGGTTGTTAATTCGGACTTTGCTAAGGTTATAGAATTCTTTAAAAAGAAACGAAATTTTGATGTTTTACAAAGAATAAGTGTTGCTGAAAAACCTAAAAAGTTTGAACTCGTTTATACCTTTTATTCTACAAAGGAAAATAAAACTATTGATTTTACAATATATGTAAATGATAAAAATGAAAGCATAAGTCATTTGTATAATGATGCATTGGATTTTGAAAATCGAATAGATGAAAGATTTGATATTATTTTCTATTGATATATGGTAATGATAAAAAATAACCGACAATTAAATTGCCGGTTATTTTTGTTTTTGGAATGTTTTTAACTAACCAAGTAATTCTTTTAATATATCATTAACAGTTTTTGGATTAGCTTTACCTTTAGTTGCTTTCATAACTTGACCAACGAAGAATCCAAACAAGTTTGTTTTACCTGACTTGTATTGTTCTACTTGGTTAGGGTTATTATTAACAACTTCTTCAACCATTTTTCTGATAGCGTTAACATCAGTAATTTGGCTTAAACCTTTTGCTTCAACAATCTTAGAAGCTTGTGTACCATCATTCATCATATCAACAATAATTTGTTTACCGATGTTATTTGAGATTGTACCTTTTTCAATCATTGTTAACAATTCTGCCAAGTTTTCTGGTGTTAATTTTGTATCAGTAATGTTGATGTGTTCTTCTTTTAAGTGTGCAGCGATAGGTCCCATCATAAAGTTTACTGCAAGTTTTGCATCAGCACCAAGTTCTAATGTTTTATCAAAGAATAATGCTGATTCCATTTGTTCAACAATAACAGATGCATCATATTCACTTAAACCTAATGACATATATCTTGCACGTTTTTGAGCAGGTAGTTCTGGAAGAGTTTTTCTAACATCTTCAACCCATTCTCTAGAAATTGATAATGGCATCAAATCAGGTTCTGGGAAGTATCTATAATCGTGAGCATCTTCTTTACCTCTCATAGATTTTGTAACGCCTTCGCCGTCGTCCCAAAGTCTTGTTTCTTGAACAACTTCTTCACCGTCTTCAACAAGTTCAATTTGTCTGTCAATTTCGTATTCAATTGCTCTTTGAAGTGCTTTGAAACTGTTAACGTTTTTGATTTCTGCACGAGTACCAAATTCTTTAGAACCTTTAGGCATAATTGAAATGTTTGCATCACATCTCATAGAACCTTCTTCTAAGTTACCATCACAAACACCGATGTAACGAACAATGTTTCTAAGTTCTTCCATATAGTTTTTAGCTTCTTCTGAACTTCTCATATCAGGTTCTGATACGATTTCTAATAGAGGAGTTCCGGCTCTGTTAAGGTCAACTAATGAGTATGTTGAACCAGCAATACCGTTAGCACCAACGTGAACTAATTTACCAGCATCTTCTTCTAGGTGTGCTCTTGTAATACCGATACGTTTTCCGTTGATGTCTAAGTGTCCGTTTACGCAGATTGGTTCATCATATTGAGAAATTTGGTATCCTTTTGGTAAATCAGGATAGAAATATTGTTTTCTATCGAATTTACATCTTTCAGGAATTTCACAATTAAGTGCTAAACCTAATTTTATACCCATATTTACACATTCTTTGTTAAGTACAGGTAAAACTCCTGGCATACCTAATGTGATAGGACTGATTTGTGTATTTTGTTCGTTACCAAATTCTGTACTATCTGGTGCAAATATTTTTGATTTTGTTTTTAATTGTGCGTGAACTTCTAAGCCAATAACGACTTCGTATTTCTCTCTTAAATCTTCCATTGTAACCTCTTAATTATTGTCTAATTTATTTATGTCTTTATATTATCACAAACATGTCTATTGAGGATACTATTTTAATCTATTAATGATGATTTTCAGCATGTAACAATTGGGAAATTTTATTTTTTTGTGATATACTCTTAAAAAAAAGAGTAGGAGTGTTATTAGTGATTATGGATAGAACAAAAAAACGCTCTACAAGAGAAGCATACGGCAAAGCTCTTGTTGAATTGGGCAAAACTAATGGTAATGTAGTAGTTTTAGATTCAGATTTATCTGCATCAACACAAACAAAGTTATTCGCAAAAGAATTTCCTGAAAGATTCTTAGATATAGGTATCGCAGAACAAGATTTAATTGATACAGCAGCAGGTCTTTCAACTACAGGTAAAATACCTTTTGCTACAACTTTTGCAGTTTTTGCAACTGGTCGTACTTATGACCAAGTTAGAAATACTGTATGTTATTCAAATTTCAATGTGAAAATAATTGGTACTCACGGTGGTATTACCGTTGGAGAGGATGGTGCTACTCACCAAGCATTGGAAGATATTGCTTTGATGGCAAATTTACCAAATATGACAGTTATTGTTCCATCGGATTATGCAGAAACTTTTGCTGCAATTAAGTATGCTGCCGAACATCAAGGCCCAGTATATGTAAGAGTTGCTAGAGCAAGTTTACCTGACGTATTTGAAGATGGTGTGGAACTTTCACCAAAGGCTAAAATTATGAAAGAAGGTTCTGATATTACTATTATTACTAATGGTGAAACTCTTCAAGAATGTATTGAAGCAGTTGATGAATTGGCAAAACAAGGTATTGATGCAGAATTGATACACATGCCATTTGTTAAACCTTTTGATGGTAATGCTGTTATTAAATCAGCGAAGAAAACTGGACTTGTTCTTACCGTTGAAAACCATTCTATCAAAGGTGCTTTAGGTAGTGCTGTTTGTGAATTGTTGTCAGAACAATTGCCAACGAGAGTTGTTCGTTTAGGTGTAAATGACCAATTCGGTATGAGTGGTACAGCAAGTGAGTTGATGGATTATTTTGGATTAAATTCTAAAGGAATAGTTAAAAAGGTAGTTGAGATAAAAAATGATACAATTAAGAGCTGTAACTAAAAAATACAAAAATAATTATGCACTAAAAAATGTTAATTTAGACATTATGTCTGGTGAATTTGTTTTCATAACAGGTGCATCAGGTGCAGGTAAATCAACACTTATGAAGTTGTTATATAAGGAAGAAACACCAACAAGTGGTACTGTGCTTATTGGTGGTATTAATATTGCAAATTTGCCTTCTGATAAAGTGCCAAATTTGCGTAGATGTATGGGAATTGTATTTCAAGATTACAAATTACTTCCTGATATATCGGTGTATGACAATATTGCATACGTTATTAGAACTTTGGGTATGAGTACAAAAGAAATTAGTTCTCGTGTTATAGGTGCTTTGAAAGTTGTTGGTTTGTTAGATAAAATGAATTCTAAACCATCAGAATTATCAGGTGGTGAACAACAAAGAGTTAGTATTGCAAGAGCAATTGTTAATGGTCCACCATTATTGATTGCCGATGAACCTACAGGTAACTTAGATCCTAAAAATTCATTGGAAATTATGCAAATTTTAGACCAAATTAACCAAAGAGGTATTACAATTATTGTATCTACTCACGATAAGAATATGGTTAATTATTTTAGAAAAAGAGTTTTAACACTTGATAGTGGTGAAATTATTAGAGATGTACAGGCAGGAACTTATGAATAGTAAAAAACAAAAGTTAAAGAAACAAGCAAAAGAACATATTCCTAAAGATTGGCTTTCTGATATAAGAATTGTTTATCGTATAACAATGGAAGCAGTGAATGATATTAAGCGTACAGGTATTATGAATTTAGTAATCATAACAACTATGGCTGCGATTTTATCAATATTTGGTGCTTTGTTTAGAACAACAATTTCTATGTCACAATTCGCTCATGAATTGGGTACGGTTTTAGAAATTTCTGTTTATTTAAAACAAGATGCTCCAGCAAAGTTGGTTGCAAATAAATTTTCAAAAATTCCTCATGTGGCAGGTGTTAGACTTATTCCAAAAGAAACTTCTTGGAAAAGTTTACGTAAGGATATTGAGTTACCTAATATAAGTAACCCTTTGCCTGATACTCTTCATGTAAAAGTTGATAATCCTGTAAATATCAATCCAGTATTGGCTCAAATTAAAACTGATGGATATGTTCAAAAAACAGGTTATGCAGAAGAATTTGCAAAACGATTACAATTGATTACCCACGTAGTTAATACAACAACTTTGTTGGTAACATTGATTGTTGCTATATTAACAATAACAATCATAAACAACACTATTCAATTGGTTATTCAATCTCGTAAAGATGAAATTGAAATTATGCGATTGATGGGTGTTAGCAATTGGTATATTAGAATACCATTAGTCTTGCAAGGTGCTTTTTATGGATTTGCTGGTGCTGTAATAGCACTTATACCTTTGCAATTTGTACAAAATGCATTGATAACGGTACATAAGTTTTTCTTGATACCTGCTCCCGCAATGGCCGAAAATATGGTTATATTAACGTTATTGTGTGTTGGTATTTTGTTTGGTGCTGGTGGTAGTTTGTTATCTATCAAGAAACATTTACAAGTATAGGAGATATTTAAAATGCTTAATGCTGAAAATTCATTATTTTTCTTAATTGATATACAAGATAGATTAGTTGGTATGCTTAAAAATAGAGAGGAAATAGCAAAGAATAACTCTATTTTGGCTAAGACTGCAAAGACATTAGGAGTTCCAGTTATTGCTTCTGAACAATATCCAAATGGGTTGGGTTCTACCATTTTAGAAGTTAGAGAGTATTTAAATCCTGAAAATGTTTTTGAAAAAACATCTTTTTCAGCATTAGCAACAGAGGCTATTAAATCAAAATTAGAATCTTTAAATCGTAAGAAAGTTGTTTTAACAGGTATAGAAACTCATATTTGTGTTTATCAAACTGCAAGAGCATTGTTAGAAGCAGGCTATGAAGTTTATATTGTTAAGAATGCTTGTTCTAGTAGAAGTTCTAAAGATTATAGAACAGCATTAGAATTGATGAGAGATTATGGTGCAAAACTTACTTGTGTTGAGACAGTTCTTTTTGAATTGTTAGGAAGTTCAAAACACCCTAATTTTAAAGAAATTCAAGCTTCGATTAAATAATATTTTTGTATGAGGATAGAATTATAAAATGGCAATCGTATTTTTGGGTTTAGGTTCAAATTTGGGA
>JBNMJS010000033.1:0-18912 GCA_050873965.1 Cyanobacteriota bacterium
GAATTATGGATTGATAACTCAGACCTATCTGAAATAGTAATCAAAGATAGTTACACAGAAAATCACGTAAAAACCGGTAGATAATGAGTTTAATACGCTTATAAAGCATTTAAAAACTGGCAAACCATAGCAATATTCAAACAACTATGTTATATTCACGTATTGCAAATAAACAACTTGAAGAGGCAATAACTTTATTATAAAATAATAGAAAAGCCTATGGCTTTATTTGGTATATTTTTCTACCTATAAATCCTGTAGGTAGTTTTTTTATTTATAATATTCTTCGTTCAACAATATATAAAACAAAAAAAGACCTTTTAAGGTCTCTTTTTTTAATGGTGGAGGTTAGGAGATTCGAACTCCTGACCCCCTGCGTGCAAAGCAGGTGCTCTACCAACTGAGCTAAACCCCCACGAGGTCAACAAAAGTATTATAATCTGCTAAATTTTATTTGTAAAGTACTTTTTTATAAAAAATTTTTATTTCAATTAAAATCCACCTCAAACATCGGTATCATCTATTCAAATAACTTTTAAACATTGATATTCATGTTAAATTTAATTACAATCTACCACTCAAACTAGCAAAAAAAATCTTCCCATACTTTAATACATTGTATGAAAATAAATAATATTACGCAAAATCCAATATCAAATAATAAAAATAATAAACAATTATCTTTTCAAAGAAAACTTAGAGAAGACGAAAAAGCCGACTATGGCAAAACAATGAACGAAGCTTTTGACTATCTTGGCGTAGAAAATAGAGCCTTAATCATTCATGGTTCATCGTTCCCATCAAAAAAGAATACAAACCTACAAGGATATTCTTCAGGCTATGCTCTAACAGTCCTTAATGGGAAAAACCCATATATTGGTACTCCATATCATGCCAAAGATTTCACAAACTTTGTTAAAATGAATGGTTTCAACTCTATTCAACTAGGACCAAATGGAAAACTTAACAAGCGTGACAATTCACCTTATCACGCATCTATTTTTGCAAAAAATGAATTATTCTTAGATTATGACAGGCTTAAATCTGACGAATATGCCAATATTCTAACAAACAAAGATTTTCACGATATAAAAATTATCAAACCTCAAAAACATAAAAACTATGAGATGTCTAATTTTGATGAAGCACAAGCGATTTCAAAAATGGTAACTCATAAAGCATATACTAATTTTAAAGATAAATTAGCCTCTGGTGATAAAAAAGCCGAAGCACTAAACAACGAATATTATGAATTCAAAGAAAAAAATGACTACTGGTTAGAAAAAGATAGTGTTTTCCGTCTATTCTCTGACATTCACGGTTCAGACGATTTCGAAAGTTGGGATAACGAATTAGACAAAAACCTTATCTCTAAAATAGAAAAAGGTGACGAAGCAGCAACCGTTCGTTACAATCAAGTAAAAACTCGTCCAGGAGCAAAAGAAAAAATTGATGAATATAAATTTATTCAATTCTTAGTTGATAAAGAAGAAAAAGAAGACAAAGCCATCCGTAAAGATGACGGAATGAAATATATTGGTGACCTTCTTGTTGGTTACTCTTATGCTGATGAATGGGCAAATCCTGACGCATTCTTAAAAGATTGGAGAGTTGGTTGTCCAGATGGTGGTAAAAACAATGGCCCACAATTATGGAACATCGCCGTACTTAATCCAAAAACCTTATTTAACGAAGATGGCTCGCTTGGCACATCTGGAAAATTATTAAAAAACAAAATAGAACGTACACTTGATGGTGTTGAAAATATTCGTGTTGATAATGTTATGGGACTTGTTGATCCATATATTTATAAATCTTCAGCCGTGCAAGAAGATGGTTCAATTAGTTACAATGACAGAAACTTCCTATCATATACAGGAATAGATCCTCAACATAATTACCCAAAAATTTTCCACAAAATCCTAATTCCAACACTTAAAGAACATAATATAAATCCTAAAGATGTTGTATTCGAAGATTTGGGAGCACAAAGCCAAACTTTCCAAGAAGTTTTCTATGGTGGTAAAGTTGATGGAAAAGTTTACGAAGATGAAAAAATGCAAGGAATTATGTATTCCAAAGGTAACAAAATGGAAGGCATAAAAGGACCAAGATATAGTTTCTTATCAACACACGATAATGAGCCAACTGCAACACTTTTAGACGAAGGAAGTTGGATATATGGTAATGAAGGCTGGAATCCAATGTATCTTGCAGGTTATCTAATGCCTCCATATAACAAAGAAAATGCAGAAAAATCAGCAGAATTTTGTAAAGATATAGAAGAAAATCCTAGAACAAGATTAAAAGCAAAATACGCAGAATTATTCAGAGGTACTCCAAATATTCAAGTATCTTTTGCTGACCTATTCGGTATAGATAAAACATATAATGTAGGTGGAAAAGCAAATAAAGACAACTGGAAACTTAAATTAAATTCTGATTACGAAGACACTTATCACAAATCACTTGAAACAGAAGAAGAACCAGTAATGAACATGCCAGAACTTCTTGAAATTGCTGTTAATTCAAAAGCAGGAATGTCAATTGCAAAACATGAAAAAACTGAGAGCGAAGCAAAAGCAGAAACTGCAGATTTAACAGAACGATTAGAACATTGGAAAGAAGTTTTAAAAGAGCCTGAACCTGAAACATTTCAAGACTATGAAGATGATTAATAAATAATTTTATTAATTATTAAGAAGATAATTAAGAATGCTTGAATTTATATATTGAAGTACTACAATATTTCCGGACCAAAAAACGGCCTTTTGATTTCAAACAATTTAAGAAATGAAAAATGAGCTATATATGCCCAAATACACCGAAATATCGGTTCATTGTTTGGTGTCAAAGTATAATTTACACGAGGAGATATAAGAAATGGAAGAAAATCAAAATTTAGATACAAAGGATTGTATCACTCCGGGTAATGTTGCCCATGAATTGGCAGATACAGTAATGCCTGCCAAAGCAAATTTTAGAAAATCAAAAACATTTGTATTAGCAATCGCTGCTGGTGCCTTAATCGCATTCGGTGCTCAAGTTTCATTAACAGTTATGACTGGTACTGAACAACTTAGTTGGGGTATCGCAAAACTTGTTGGTGCTATGACATTCGCTACAGGTTTGATGATGGTTGTTCTTACAGGTGCTGAACTATTTACTGGTAACGTAATGATGACATTTGCTGTTATCGAAAGAAAAACTAGCATTTGGAAATTATTAAGAAACTGGTCAATCGTATATGCTGGAAACTTTGTTGGTTCAATTCTTCTTGCATATTTAGTATATTTATCAGGTTGCTCTCACAACTCACACGAAGCACTTGGTGTTTTATCATTAAATACTGCATATATGAAAGTTAATCTAACATTCTTAGAAGCATTTACAAGAGGTATTCTATGTAACTGGTTAGTTTGTTTAGCTATTTGGATGGCTTCATCTTCTAGACACGTAATTGGTAAAATATTTGCAATCTTCTTCCCAATCATGACATTCGTTGCATCAGGTTATGAACACAGTATTGCAAATATGTTCTTCATTCCAAACGGTTTATTTGCAAAAATGACTCCATCAATCGTTGCTGCTTCAGGTTTAACTCCTGAACAACTTTCAACATTGACAGTTAAGTCATTCTTACTACATAACTTATTACCAGTAACATTAGGTAACATCACAGGTGCATTTGTATTCGTTGTAATGTTCTTCTGGATTGCTTACCTAAGAGATGATCACCACACTCATCATCATAAACATTAATAAATTAAAAAGAGGACGTTTATATTAAAAGCGTCCTCTTTTATTAAAACTTACACTACGAATTGAATATAAATAGAATAACAATGAAAAAGATTTTTTTACTAATAGCAATATTTACAAGTTTAAGCATATCATCAGCAATGGCATACGAAGAAATAAACCTAAATTTGTCTGATGATATTCAAAATACCGTTGATTTATCATACGAAACACCACAAACTATACAAGAAAACGATGATAAAGTAGCGATACAAACACCTATTCACCCAACATACATAGACCACGAACCTGATGGTCAAAATCAGACTTTCTTTTTAAATAATGCTTTTACAAGAACAGTAAAAGACATTTATCATTTACAAATTGATAGAACTGATGTTCCATCAGCACTTCTAGCAAAACAACTAACAAAGAATTTTGAACACGGTCCACTAGAAAAAGTTCATCTATGGACTGCTGTACAAAGTGGTTTTGATACAACAATTCCACAAAAAGGCGATACTGATACACTTTTTAATGTTAGCCTTATCAACATCATTTTAGACGGAACTTTTAGAGGTGGTAAAGAAGGGTTCAGAATAATGTTAGACCCTACTCACCAACACAATAGACCATTTATGCAACAATTCTTGCAAGATGCATATTTTGTAACAACAAGAGTTCCACACCATACGATAATGTTTGGTAATTCCAGAGTTGGTGTAGGTAATGAAGGTACAAGTTCACCTTATGTATTACCATTCGTAAATAGAGCACAAATATCTAGAAACTTATCCAATATCAGAAAATTCGGTATTAGGATAAAAGGTGATTATAGATTAGTTGATTATGATTTTGGTGGATATAGTTCAGACACATTCTTCAAAGAGTTTTTCCCAGGAGTTGAATTTAATGGTTGGGTAAACTTTAAACCATTAGGTATGACTGACGGAAGATACGGAAAACTTGTTACCGGTGGTGGCATTTCTGCCGGTAGAAATACAGTCGATTATTTTGTTAGTGGTGCTTACGTTGGTTATGAATACAAAAAATTCTGGGCTAAATTTGAATATATGCACGGCAATGGTTCAAACAGTGGTTCTGGCCCTACTACTAGAAAAGCAAGTGGTCTATATGCAACAGCAGCATATAGATTAACTAAAAAACTTGAAGTACTTGCAAGATATGATTTGTATGATCCAAACGAAGAAATTAAACATAACGACACAACAGAATACACTTTTGGTATCAATTATTACTTAAAAGGACAAGCACTAAAATTACAACTTAACTATGTATTCTGTCAAAACCAAAATGCAAAAGATTCTCATAGAATCCTTATCGGCACACAAGTTCTATTGTAAATACTGTAATTGTGTTTTTACATCGTGAATTGCATCTTTTAAATTATAATAAATTTTATCATTGCCAATTTGTTCAACAATACCGAATTTATTTAACTGTTTTGTAATCTCTTCATTTGCCAAAACTAAAATAATTTCAATATTTTGAGATTTCAAACGTGCAATAATATCTTCAAACGCAAATATTGCTGACACATCAAAATATTCATCTCTCGTACAATCTAAAATAATATATTTTGTACCCCAAATTTCATCAAATTGAGATACTACTTGTGTTGCAGAACCAAAGAAAAATGCACCATCAATATGTACAATTCTAACTTTATGTTTTGAAACGTATTCAATACGTTTTTCTGCGATTTCAACATCTTCGCCATGTTCATTTTTGTGAATAAGTTTTGTACTATCAGCAACACGTTTTGCATACAATAATGCTGCTAATGTAATACCAGCACCAACTGCCGCAATCAAGTTATAAAATACTGTTAATACAAATACTAATAACAAAATATAAAAATCATCTTTCGGTGCATATTTTATAACCTTCAATAATTTTGTATCAATAATATCATACCCAACTTTTATCAATATACCAGCCAATACAGCCATTGGAATTAAACCTAAATAATGACCAAATTTAAAAGCAAATAATCCGATAATAATCGGAGTAATAATCGTACAAACTCTGGTTGTTGCACCAGTATTGATTGCAGCAACAGTCCTCATCAAAGCAGCAGCACCAGGAACTGCTCCAAATAATGAACAAACGGAATTTCCTAAACCCTGTCCAATCAACAATTTGCCTGTATTAATTTTTGTTTTCGTAATAGAATCACAAACCAAACCTGTCATCAAACTTTCAGCTGATATAACAATTGCTAATACAATTGCACAATTGAAATATAACATCATATTATCAAAATTAACCAATGGAAAATGGAAATTAAGGTTTGATAAACTTACTTCTCCAATACGAACAACATTAAAATTAAAAACAACTGATATAACAGTACAAACAATCAATGCTAAAACTTGCGATGGAATATATTTATTCATTTTTTTAGGAATTAAAAATATTATGGCTAATGTCAAAACACCCAACAATAATGCATGATAATTTATACTTGAAAGATTTGTAATCATTGATTTTATACTCAAAATAGTATTTGCTTTAACATCATGTCCAATCAATGGATTAAGTTGCATAATAATCAATATAAACCCAACACCATTCATAAAACCTGATATAACAGGATAAGGGATATATTCAACAATTTTAGGTAACCTTGTACAACCTAACGCAATCTGCATTAACCCAGCCATAAATATTACGAGTAAAACTGCAGATATATCAGAATTAAGACTTAACATTGTAGATGCGACTACAATTGTTGTAGGGCCAGTAATTCCTGATACAACAGGAACACCCAAATTGATAAGTCCTGAAACAAAACATAAAATAATAACACCCCACAAACCAGCAGCAGCACCAAAACCTGTTGCAACACCAAACGCTAATGCTTGTGGCAAAGTAACAATAGATGCTACAACTGCACCTAATGCGTCACCTGACATTGATAATAATTTATGTTTTAAATCCTTTAACATATAGACGTTATTATAACATATTTTAATAAAAAATAGCGATACAAAATATGTATCGCCATTCTTTATAAGATTTATATTCTATTACTTAGAAATTCTACCTGGAACAACAACTCCACCTTTTAAATTTTTCTTATAAAATTCAACGTGTGGTTGAAGAACACTGTCAAGAACTTCTGGCAATTGTTTTCCTGTCATAACTGCATTAACGATTTCTTGATAAACTGTAGCATACGCTCTTAATTGAGTCATAGCACCAGCAGCAGCAGGAGATAGACCTAATTTAGAAGTTTCAACTTCTTCTGTGAACAATGCACCAGTTGTATCATAAGATTTTGATAATGCACCAATATATGCTTTTGCATTTTCAGAACATACACCATTATCAGATGGAACTGTTAAAGCAAAAACGAATTTGTTTGCTGGGTTGAAATGTGCTTCTGCACTGTGGTGCATAGCATCTGGAACTTTAGCAATTTGTTTTAATGTATCTTTTACAGATTCATTTTGCATTTGTGCATGCCAGTAAACAGTATTTTCAAAAGTAGAACCCATATATTGGTGAACAGATGCTTCAATACCGTTAAGTCTAGCATCAGCCCAGAAAATACCTTCTTTTAATGCATCATTTTCTTCTAAATCAGTTGATAATGATAAAGTAGATACTTCTTGTGCTGCATTAAGCATTTGAATCATATCTTCTTTCTTCATACCAGCATAAATCAATGTGAATAATGCATGATCATCAAACGCTGAGAACCTACCACCAACATCATCGTGAATGAATAAATCGCCAATCCAACCTTGTTCAATAGAAGTACGTCTCAATTCACTCTTTTCATTGTTAGCATCAGTTACAGCGATAAAATGTTTTGCTGCAGATTTTTTAGCTTCTTCTTCTGATTGACCTTTTGCTTGGTAAGCATCAATTAACATTTGTTGAACTCTTAAGAAACCATCTTTTGTTTCAAAAGTAGAACCTGATTTTGAAGCAATCATAAAGTTTGATGTAGTTACATCATGATTTAATCTAGTTAAGAATCTTTCTAAACTAACAGAATCAACATCAGAATAAAATTCAACTTTATCATGGCAAATATTTAAACCATTGATTGATAACATGTGTTCAACAGTATGTTTTGAACCACCGATACCCATTACGCTAAGTTTTGTAGCGTTAGTTTGTTTCTTGAAGTTTTCAGCCATTTCATATAAAGAATCTAATCTTTTTAATTGTTCTTGAGGTAAGTTTACCCAGTTCAAGAAATGACCTTTTTTATTTGCTCTTGATGATAATTCGTTTACAAATTCAGATACTTTTGATTCATATTTGCTAAAATCAATACCTGAAAAATTTGTTTTTAAAACTGACATTTTTGTAACCATAATTTCCTCTTTTTCTTTTTGTAACCACAATATTATTCTAATATAAATATATATAATAAACAGTAACTTTTTTATTTTTTGAAGATTAGTTTTTAAATTTTATATTTTTCAAACATAAAAATAATCTAAATAGATGAAATCCTCTCTAAATGTCTGATTATAATATCTTATTTACTGACAAAGGTAGTATAATATGATATAATAGAACCTATATAAAACGACTAAGGGAGTACACTATTTATGTTACAAGAAGCAACTCGTGCTATAAATTCAGCTTTTAATAATAGTTTTGTTAAAAAATTATCATTATATCTTCACGATTGTGTAAGAGAAGAAGTTAAGAGTTCAACATTTAGAAATTTGAAATCTGATAAAGATAACAAATGGATATTCTTAAAAGAAGATGACAAACTGTTTACTTCTGATATTGAATACTTAAAACTTGATGGCAGTGATAGTAAACTTACAGAGTTAATGATTCAAAGCGAACTTAACCAAAAAGAAAAATACTTGATTTATGGTTATATGTTTCTTGTCGGTGGCAATCCAAAAAGTCGTAAGAAAAATGAATTTTTAACACCATTATTATATATGCCATGCAAACTTGAACGTAATGGCGTAAACATTAATTGTATGCTTACAGATGAATTTTTATCATTAAATACAGGTGCTTTAGCCTCTTTAATGAAAAAGAATGGTGATGAAGAAGAAATGGAACAATTCTTAGAAGGTTTACTTGATGTAGTTCCTCAACTTCCTATTACAGAAGAAAAAATGGAAATCTTTTTAACTACATTAAAATCAATTATTCCTGATATAGATATTGTTCTCGACCACTCTAATGATATTGATGAAGATAACATTTCAAAAGACACTTCTTCAAAATCAAATGATAATTCTGATACAGATGACGGTGGAGAAAGTGATGAAGAAGCACCTGCAAAAACCACTTCAAAACCAGAAAAAATAACATTGACTAACCAATGTGCAATTATTCTTACAAAACGTCCATCTGTAACAGCAGGTGTATTACATGAACTTACACAAATTGCAGAAAAACCAAGCGGTGTTTACAGAGAAACAGTTTTGAATGTAATTAATGAAGAATATACTCAATCTAAATCAGTACCTATTCCTCAAAAAAATTTAGAAAACTTTAATCCAATTACACCATTAGCATTGAGTGATTCTCAAGCAAGTGTAATTGAAAATATTGAAAGAAGTAAATTAGTTTCTGTTTACGGCCCTCCTGGAACAGGTAAATCTCAAACAATCGTAAACCTAGTTGCACACTTAATTGCAAATGGCAAAACTGTTCTTGTAGCATCAAGAATGGATAAAGCCGTTGACGTTATTGCAGATAGACTTAACGATTTGGGAGCACCTTATCTTGCACTAAGAGCAGGACGTTTGAACTATCAAAAACAATTAAGCTATCAACTTCAAGACTTGCTTTCTAACAAAGTTGACCTTGATGAAGACGTTGAAAACAACGTACTTGTTGATGTGTCAGATATGGAAGACTTGCTAAATTCTATAAGAGATTTAGAACAGAAAGCTGAAAATATTATCAAATTAGAAAAAGAATGGACAGAAGTCGGTCAAGAAGTTGCTGAAAAGAAAAAAATAACAGGTATTCCTCAATATATAAGAGGAAAATTCAAAAGAAGCGAAATTGATACAATAAAATCTTTATCAGAAGATTTAGAAAAGAATCTTGAAAAATCAGGTTTCTTTGCTTCTGTTAATAATTATACTGCTATTAATAAACTTAAAAAGATTTTGCAAATTGATGACTTTGAACTAAATCAAGGTAATTTACTAAAACTAAATGAAGAATTAGAACTTGCTGATATTATTTGTAAAGCGAAAGACATTGAAGAAGAAATTCAATCAATGGGAAATATTCACGTTATTACAGAAAAAATAAGAACATTAAAGAAAAAACAAAAGAAATTAGTAACAGACATTCTAATAAACAAACGTAGAGAAGCTTTAAAAGGTCTAATGCGTGACCAATTTAAACGACAAAGATTATTCATTCATTCTAAATCATTGGTTGAACGTAAAAAGAGTCTTCAAAATAGATTATTAGAAGCAGAAGATTTTAAACCTTTATTAGAAGCATTCCCTTGCTGGTGTGTGACAACTTACGCTGTATCAGGTTCACTACCAATGAAACCGGGATTGTTTGATGTTGCAATCATTGATGAAGCATCACAATGTGATATTGCTAGTTGTTTCCCTATCTTATACAGAGCGAAAAAAGCCGTAATTGTTGGTGATGATAAACAATTGCCACACCTTTCTTTCTTGGAAACAGCAAAAGAACAATCATTTATGAGTAAATATGAAGTTGCTGACAGATACCAATTGATGTGGCGTTTCAGAACAAACTCTATGTTTGATATTGCAAACTACTATTCAATGCACCCAGTATTGTTAGACGAACATTTTAGAAGTTTGCCACCAATTATTAACTTCTCAAACAGAGAATTTTATGGCAACAGAATTAGAGTTATGCGACAAAATAACCCTAATGATAAAGTCTTAGAAATTGTACACGTACCAGATGGTAAAGTTGATTACGATGCAACAAGAAACTTACCTGAAATTGAAGCATTAGTAAAACGTGTACACGAAATAATTGTTGATAATGAACGTGAAAATCCTGACAATCCTATAACAATAGGTATTATTTCACCATTCAGAGCACAAGTAGAACAATTAAAAATTTCTTTAGGTAAGGTAATCTCTGATTATATGATGGAGAAACATAAAATTGAAATCGGTACTGCTCACACATTCCAAGGTGATGAAAGAGATATTATACTAATCTCTTGGGCATTTGCAAACAATAGTTTCCCTCAAAGTTTAACATTCTTACAAAAACCTAATTTATTCAATGTTGCAGTTACTCGTGCTAAGAATAAAATGATAAACTTTGTTTCAAAAGACTTCACAGATTTGCCTGACGGCTTATTCAGAAGTTATCTTTCATACATAAAAGAATATGATGAAAAACACGAAAAAATCATCAATAAAGAATTAGATGAAAACACTTATAAAAACTCCTTTGAACGTGAAGTTGCAGAAACTCTAAGAGATTTAGGCTATGAAATACAAGCAGGCGTAGATTTAGGTGGAGTTAATGCTGATATACTTGTAAATAATAAGTTTGTTATTGAATGTGACGGATTAAAAGATAGTGTTAAATCTAGTATGAAAAATATGAAAAAACAGGCTATTATTGAAAGATGTGGCTTCAAAGTTTGCAGATTTTCATATAGAGAATGGCTAAAATCAAATGAGGCTTGTATAAATAGAATTTCAAATTATTTGTAAGAGAAAATTATGACAAAACAATATTCTGAAAAATTTAAAAATGCATTTGAACTTCATAAGAACAACAAACTTGATGAAGCAGAAATATTGTATAATGAAATTCTTCAATCAGAACCTGAAAATGCTGAGGTTTGGAATCTTTTGGGAATGATAAATCTTCAAAAATTCAAACTTGGTAAAGCAGAAGAATATATTCAAAAAGCCATCTCTATAACAGCAGAACCATATTTTTATGAAAACTTAGCGAAAGTGTATTTAGAAAAAGAAGATACACCTAGAGCAATTGCACTATATAAAGAATTGCTAAATTACATGCCAGAAAACTTCAATTTCACATTTAATTTAGCATCTGCTTACAAATTGTCAGGTGATATTGATAATGCAATAAAAACTTATAAAAAAGCAATTGAAATTATCCCAACAAATCCTGACACATATTATAATTTAGGGCTAATTTATACAGATATGGGAAACCCACAAGAAGCAATAAAATATTATAAAGAAGCAATAAAATATAATCCTAATGATATGGAAACAAGATATTTCACAGCATTAGCATATTTTAGAAACAGAGATTATAAACACGGTCTTCCATATTTTGAAAGCAGGTTATGCAGACAAAGTGCAATAATGTCACAAGCAACGACTTATCCTCATATTATCCAAAATGCACCAATATGGGACGGCAAAACTGATATTAGCGATAAAACAATCTATGTATATTATGAGGCAGGTTTCGGTGATGTTTTAATGTTTGCAAGATATTTACCACTATTAAAACAAAAATGTAAACACGTAATATTTAAACCTCAATTACCATTAGTAGAATTATTACAAGATAGTTTCCCTGATATAGAGATGATGAAACTATTCAAGCACGAATCTATTATGAAATTTGATTACCATATACCAATGCTAAGTTTACCACTTGTGTTGGGGTTAAATGAAAACAATATGTTTGTATCTAAATCAGGCTATTTAAAATCTAATCCTGATATAGTTAAACGCTATAAAGAACAATATTTCAATAATAAAAAATTCAAAATAGGTATCAAATGGCGTGGAAACACACACTATGAAATGGATAGAGTAATTGACATCAAATCATTTACAAAATTATTTAATATTGAAAATACGAAATTTTATTCATTCCAAACTTTTGAAGGAGCAGAAGACCTAAATCAAATTATAAACGATTATGATATCGTTGATATAGGCAAAACTGTTAAGAACTTTGCAGACACAGCAGGAGCATTAGAAAACTTAGACCTTGTAATATGTAATGATACGTCATTAGCACACCTTGCAGGGGCGTTAGGCAAGCCTTGTTGGATATTATTACCATACTTATACAACTGGCGTTGGCATTTAGATTTAAACAAGTGCGATTGGTACGACAGCGTAAAATTATATAGACAAAAAGAACGTGGTAACTGGAATGAAATTTTTGACAGAATGCACGTAGATTTATCTAACATATTGTCAAAATAAATATTAGCTATAATTTATATTTTAAGTAGAAAACTACCTAATTTTTCATTTTTTTATCATTAAAAATCCCATTTAAAGAGTAATAATCATTCGTATTTTTAAGTTCATCAGGTGCTTGAAATTTATAACCTGAATCAACATACATTTGATAATATTTATCAATAAATGCATCTACAGCCAACTGTTTATCAGATAAATTAGGATTTTGTTTTCTTTTTTCTTCAACGATTTTAGCGAAATCATCATAACCGTAAGATATTTTTCCATTTCTTTTTTGAAAATCAGGTTGTTGTTTTAACCCTTCAGTAAATTTAGATTGCATATAATATGCTTCTACTTCATTTTCTAAAGGTGTTACTTTTTTATGCCTATTTATAATATAATGCGTAAGTTCATGAACAGTTGTAATAGCCATGTCATCAATACTCAAATCAATATTATCAAAAGTTCCTTTATTCTTTAATGACAAAGTATTGCTATAATTTTCTCCAACAACAGATGGATTTGGATCGCTACTTTCAACGTATTCCATTTGATTTATAGCATCTAAATACGACTGTCGTACTTCTTCAGGTAATGCTGCAATATTTTCTACAACATCATATACGGCAGACAACGTATTATACAATTCTTTTTTATTTGCATCAGTAATCAATTTATCTTCTTTACGCTTTGCTGGATCACCATCTACTGAGAACTTGTCTAACAATTTTACTGTTTTTACAAAATTTTCAATAGAAACTGTCTTGCTATCGCCATCAAGCATTCTTCCGCCACCAGAAAAATATTGTTTTTCAATATCATCAATTTTACCATCTTGATTCAAGTCAAAGATTTCAAAGCCTTGTTTAACTTTTCCAGAACTATCAACAGCATCATCTAATGACATTTGATTTTTACCATTTGCGAATAATGATTTGATTTCACCAGATACAACATTATTTCCAGCTGAATTTTTAACTTGATTGTTTTCTAGTTCATTATGCAAATCTTGAGAAAATATTGCTGCTTCTTATTTATAAATTTTTGCTTTATCTTTTTTAGTAATTATTCCGTCTGGAATATTATCTTTGCTAGTTACTTTATCAATATTATCTAAAAATACAGTTAAACCATTATGGCTAGCCCTATCCAAATTATTTTTTTCTAAATAACGCATTTCTATATTATCAATTTTGCCATCACCATTCAAATCGAAAATTGCAAAACCTTGTTTAACGTTACCATCTTTATCACGAATTTCGTCTAAATAAGTTAAATCAATTTTCGCACCAAATTTCTTTTGTAATTCAGGTGATATAATTGAATTACCTTTTTCATCTTTAAATCTTGTTGATATTTCATCGCTATCATTAGGTTTGTTATAATTATTTACTTCATATTTACTATAATCACCATTGTCATTTACAGCTGTCATTGTAAACTCCTTTTATGATTTAATTCATATCTAATATTCCACCAAGATTATCGTATTTTGCGTTTTGTAATTCGTTTTCGGTCATTTTATCGTATCCAACTCGACCATTATATGATTGATATAAATTTTTGAGAAAAGCAGTAACTGCAATATCTTTTTCATCTAAATTCGGATATTTTTCTTTTAATTCATCAACTGTTCTTATATAATCACGATTTGAAAATATTATATTATTACCAACCTCATTGTTTTTCGCAAAATCAGATTTTTTACTCAATTGTTTATACAATTTATATTCCATATAAAATGTTTCGACCTCTTGCGTTAATGGATTCATTTCAGTTGTTTCAGTTAATATATAATGAGTTAACTCGTGAATCAAAACACTTGCGACTTCATCATCATTCATATTTTGTGCTGCAATTGAAAGTTTTCCATCATATTGTGCTCCAGTTGCATACTTAGTATGATGTTCTATTAAATTAACATTATTCAACGCATTTAAAAATTTCTGTTGTGTTTCTTGAGGAAAATTTTTCATATTTTCTAACATATTAAACGCACCAGCAATATCCTTATATAATAACTTTTTATCGGAATTAGTTATAATTTTATTTTCTCTACTACCATTAGCTACAGCAACATATCCAAAATTATCAAGTTTTTTTAATGATGTTACAAAATTTTCAATTGTTAAATCTATATCATTACTTGCAAATGGTTTTCCACCACTTGTAAAGAATTTCTTCTCTATATCATCAAGTTTGCCATCACTATTTAAATCAAAAATTTCTAAACCTTTTTTAATTTTTCCATTTTCATCAACAACATTATTTAATGACACCTTGTCTGTATTTTTAAACAATTGTTTTACGCTATCGTTAACGACAAAATTGTTATTTTCATCTTTAATATCAGAATTATCAAACTCTTCAAGCAATTTTTGTTTCTGTTTTTCTAATAATTGATTATAAATTTGTTGTTTTTTATCAGAAGAAATCACACCACTTTTATTATCATTTGATTCACCTTCCAATTTTGATAAATAATTATTTAAATCATCAATCTTACTATAAGTTAAACCAGATTCAAATATGTATTGATTTTCTAAATCATCAAGTTCACCATCATTATTCAAATCAAAAACTTCTAAACCAGATTTAACTTTATTGTTTAAACCTGTCATATCCTTAATATCATTAAATTTACGTTCCAATCCAAACATTTCTTTTAATTTATCAGTTATAACCGGATTGCCATTCACATCTTTATAATGATTTTCAACATAATCTAATATTTTTTCATCTTCTGTCGGATTTAATTTTATCATTTTATTTAAAAAACTTATAACATCTTCTTCTGTAATATTTTTCTTTTGAATATCTTTGTTTAATAAAAAATTTTGAATATCTTTTGATGTAATAACACCATATTCTTCATCACCTTTATCCAACAAAGATAAATCAAATGTATTTTCAAAAGATTTATTCGTAAAAATATGAAACAAAAATTCTTCTTTTTTACTATCTTTATAATCTTTTTTGTTCCAATTAAAAGTTCTATTTTTTATATTAAACTTCACTTCATTATTAACGTCAGACATCATAAACCTCGACAATAATATAAAGTAATTTTATAAATAGTCGATTTTACCAAGTAATATTTTTTTTACATAATTTAATATTTTTTATTCAACATAAATATTCTTGTATAATTAAATTATTAGAGATATATAAAGGTTTAGATATGAAATTTTTTAGATTACAAAAAACACCTAAATTTGAAAATAATATACCAATACCACCAATTACTTATGACAGAAATAATGTAACGGCAAAAGAATTTAGAGAATATATCCAATATCTATCAACAAATAAAATAAATAAAACAATACAAACGCCTGATAGATTTGTAACGGAAGCAGAACGAAAAGAAAAAAGTGCTTTCAAAAGATTTATTAATTATCTTGCAGAAAACAAAATCAATAAAACATTTATTACTAAAGACTAAAAAACCTCTTTTTCAAAGAGGTTTTTTGAATTTATGCTACATTTTGATATCGTTTTGCAGTGGTATATAAATTAGTAATTATTGTTGACATCTCATTTGAACCACCTTTATCAGGATGGAATTGAACAATCAATTTTTTATATTGTGCTTTTGACATTTTTGACAATTCGCTTGGTGACATATCTAACATATCAGCTAATCTTATTCTTTCTTGAATACTTAAATTATTATATCCTCTTCGCCCACTTATTTTCATTGCAACATCTGAAATAAATTTATCTTTGTCACTTATATTAGAATTGTCCATTGTTGTTCTAGTTGTATTATTTGTAGAAGAATTTTGTTTCGTAGAACCTGTTGACCTAGTATTATTTGTAGAACTAGACGTATTTGTACTATATGTCTTAGAACTAGAAGAAGTCTCATTTGAATATTTTACTGGAAGTTTATCAATTAGAGCAACATCTGAATTTGATTTATCAATAATAGAAACATCTGTTGGAGTTTTAATCTCTAATTGAGAAGATTCTTTTATCATTAAATCTGTCCTTGAAGCACTTTGTACATGTGATTTAGATTTTGGAGTTGATTTTGAATTAGATGAAGAAGTAGGTGCTGTTGCTACAGAGTCTTTTGCAAAAATACCACCAGATGCTTTATAACCAACAAAAGACAAAGTCGTTTCTGTCAAAGATGAACCTACATTTTGCCAAGCTTTTTCTACATTAGCATCAGTATCAGCGTTTAAAACATTCTCGACAGAGTCAAGAAAATGTAATCCAGAAAGACCTAAAAAACCAGCAGATATCAGCCCCATTGTAGAAAATGTTGTTCCTGCAATTGTTATTGCTGGTAAAAATGCACAAGTTACACCAATTGCAGCACCTATTCCGACAGTTTTTAATGTTTGTTTAACACTAAAATTTCCATTTTCATCGCAAAACATACCTTTAACGAAATTTCCAACACCTTTTACCATATTTGATAATGCTGAATCAAAACCTATTGAACCATCATCTTTTCCATCTTTTGGTAAAGATGTTTTATCATTAAAAACATCACTATTTAATTTATTAGATGTAAATAAAATATCATTTTGATTTAAATTTGTATTATATTTATTTTCATTATTTAAATGATTAAAATATACATTTTCAGATTGGCTAATACTATTAATTCCCATGCAAAATATACCTCATAGTTTTCTCATAATTCCCATATTTATAGAAAATTATTTTTTTAAATATAATTGCCTCACCCCACCACATCATATCATATCATATCATATAGGGCATTATAACTGAGTTTGAGGAGTTTTAAATTCGCTTTTACATTTTGTTACAATTACTAATTTTTGCAATATTTATTAACAAAATATATAGATTTTAAATAGAATAAATTAAACAATGGGTGCATCCCATGCACCCTACAACTCCTCGTAATGACGTGATTTAACAAATGATAAATAATATTCGACCTTAACGTAATGAACCATCATTGTTTTATTCTGCTCTATGTTGAGCAAATTTTCGGTAGGGCGAAGGCGAAAGCCTAGCCCGTAACGTGGAGCAGAACCACGCTTCTGCGACCAGCCGAATAATTCAAGACAGGTGTTTGAGTGAATTTACTAGCAAAGAAATATTTGTAAATTCACGAGTTCCGAAACTCTATGCAGAATAATTACTTATGATGTGTGAATGAAGTTCAGGTCAGGAGTTTCTTTGTGTAACGTTTCTTTGCGGTCAAAGAAATGTTGCGAAACAATTTAACAAGTTAAATCTATTTTATAGATCTTTCGCAAGTATTTATACGGTTACGTAAAATTTGTAAAATATATTGCTCAAGATGACAATTTTCATTTATTAAATAAAAAAATTAGACAACAAAAAAGAGAACTCATCATCCAATGAATTCTCTTTTTTATCTAAATTAGATGTCGGCAACTAGTTATCTTCCCAGGCAGTGGCCCGCCAAGTATTTTCACCTCAATGAGTCTTTTCGACCGTGTTCGGGATGGGAACGGGAGTTTTCCTCACGATTGGTCACCGACGAATTTGTTTTGGCTAACTCTCTTTTAAGAGTCTAGCTTGCACAACTCGTGCGTTGAAAGTTGCATAATGATTATAAACTAACGTAATCCTCAACTAGCTCCTGTGGAGCTGTTTTAGGAAAAGCCCTCGTCCTATTAGTATCCGTCGACTGAAAATGTTGCCATTCTTACATCTCGGACCTATCAACGTTGTAATCTGCAACGGGACTTACTAGCTTATGCTATGAGAGATCTCATCTTACGGTGGGCTTCGTACTTATATGCTTTCAGCACTTATCCGCTTGGAACACAGCTACCGGGCGTTTACTCTTGGCAGAATAACCCGTACACTGGCGGTTCCCTCTTCCCGGTCCTCTCGTACTAAGGAAGACTCCGTTCAAATCTCTTGCGCGTATACCAGATATGGACCGAACTGTCTCACGACGTTCTGAACCCAGCTCGCGTGCCGCTTTAATGGGCGAACAGCCCAACCCTTGGGACCGACTTCAGCCCCAGGATGCGAC
>JBNMJS010000034.1:0-18246 GCA_050873965.1 Cyanobacteriota bacterium
AGAATAATCTGCACTAGCAGTACCTGTTGAAGTCATTAGTGAGATAACTTGGTACATACCGTGTGTTATACAGTAGAAAATATCATATTTATCATTGATATATAAAGAAGCTGCAACTAATGCTGAGATACCAAGAAATGTTACAATATATGCTCTAAATTCTTCATTTTTAAATAATGCTGAAATACCAAATTTCATGAATGCTTTATATTGCAAGTTGAAATTTGCACCGGCAATAATCATAAATATTAAAATAATCCATGTTATAGGATATGAATTATATCCCATTGTGCTTGATGCGTTGGTAGAAAAACCACCAGCAGATAATGTTGATAAACTATTACAAAGTGAATCAAACAAAGGCATACCCACTAATTTTAAAAGAACGGTTTCTAATAGTGTCATAAATATATATACTTTCCACAAAGCAGATGCTGTGCTTCTAATGCGTGGTGTAAATTTATCTTCTGTTGGACCAGGAGATTCTGCAAAAAACATTTGACGACCTGCTACTGCAAATTGTGGTAGAACTGCAATGAACAAGACTATAATACCCATAC
The DNA here is from genome assembly GCA_050873965.1 of Cyanobacteriota bacterium. GTDB lineage: Bacteria > Cyanobacteriota > Vampirovibrionia > Gastranaerophilales > Gastranaerophilaceae > UBA2883. The sequence continues at coordinate 561 of JBNMJS010000034.1, forward strand.
CTCCAATCCATTGTGTTAATGCTCTCCAAAAATAGATTGCTCTAGGATAGTCAATATTTCCACAAATGCTAGCACCAGTTGTTGTAATACCAGAGGTTGATTCAAATAATGCATCAATTGGGCACATTCCATAAAACATATACGGTAATGATGCTATCAGTCCACCTAAAATCCATGATGTTGCTACAATAAATAAACCTTCACTCTTTTTTACATCATTTAAGTTATCAACTTTTGATTTTCTGAATATAAATTTTAATAATAAACTTAGTACAATTGATAATGCTGCCGTAATTGCAAACGGTATAATAGAAGAATATTCTTTGTAGTATAGCGAAAATACTACCGGTGTTAATATTACAAAACCAAAGTATCTGAGTATTATTTCAAAAGCGTAAGCAAGATAGTTTATTCTCATTATTTCACCTTAAAATATTCTCTTATAATTGGAGCATTTTCGCATGTTGTAAATATTATAAGATTATCTAACGCTCTAATCATTGTGTCGCCTTTTGGTATTAAAACTTTATTTTTTCTTTGAATAATACTTACAATGGCTTTTACTGGCATTTTTAAATCTTTAATCATAGTATCATTGTATGTATTAGGAATGATGATTTCTAATATTTCACCTTTACCTTGTTCTACTGTTGCTACAATATCTACATTACCACCAGTTATGCTATTTTTAACTTCATTTAGAGCCGCATTCTTTGCTGATACTGCAATAACAATACCAACTTTCTCAAATAGAGGAATGTTCGCATTTTTGCTAACTCTTGATATAACCCTTTTTACACCTAGTTGTTTTGCTAATAATGAGCATAACAAATTCTTTTCATCATTATTTGTAACGCTAACAACTACATCACTTTCAGAAATTTCTTCTTCATTTAGTAATGATAAATCAGTTCCATCACCATTGATAATTAATGTATTAGACAAGTCTTGTGCAATTTTTTCGCATCTGATAGGATTACGTTCAATAATTTTTACTTTAAGTTTCGCATCTTCAAGATTTTCTGCTAACATTTTACCAACATTACCGCCACCTATAATAGTAACTTTTTTAGTTACACCTTTTTCGTGGAAGAAACGACCTGCCAATTTATCAAGGGAGTGTGATGAACCCATAAAGATTGCTTTGTCATCTTTTTCTAATACTGTGTTACCCGTAGGTATTAATAATTCTGTATCTTTTTTAATACCTACTATAAGTGTATCTTTTGGAAAATCACATTCTCTAATCTTTTTGTCAACTAATACAGAATTCTCTTTCATTTTGTATTCAAGTAGCCTTGCTTTTCCGTCAGCAAAATTTTCTACATCAAGTGCTTCTGAAACAGTAATAATTCTGAAAATATCTTGTGTAAGCAGTTCTTCTGGCCAAATAACTTCATCTATATATAAATCACAAGGGTAATCTGTATCTTTAGTTAGACCTAGAGAAGATTTGTATTCTTCTTTGCTAACAAAACAAACTGTTCTTACACCAGAAACTCGTTTTGCAGTTAAACATGCAACTATATTTACTTCATCAAGTTCAGAACAAGCCAAGAATAAATCGGCATCTTTGATATTTGCTTGTTTTAAAACATCAATATTAGATGCATTACCTGTAACAAAACCAATATCAAGTTTATTGAAATTATTTGTAAATTTTTCTTCTTTATCTATTATTGTGATGTCGTGATCTTCAAAAAATTCTGTTGCTATCAGACATCCGAGCTCCGTAGCCCCAAATATTATTATATTCATTCTTCAAAATATACTTCAAAGCTGTTTTTAAGTCAATTAACACCGATTTAAGAGTTTTTTAGTGCCTTTATATGTTTGTAAATATAGATAATACCAAGTATTAAACATACAAAAATTATAACTGCATCAAATTTATGCCATATTGATTTTAATGCTTCAAAGTTTTCCCCCATTTTTATACCAACAAATACTAAAACATAACTCCATATCAAAGAACCTAAGAATGTTAGTGTGAAAAAGTTACGTTTTTTTGCTTTTAATATACCTGCTGGAAGCGAAATAAATGTTCTAACAACAGGTAACATTCTGCAAAGGAAAAATGCAAAATCTCCATATTTATCAACCCATTTATCAGCAACTTCCAAATCGTGATTTGATATTAAAAAATATTTTCCATATTTTTCTATAAAATTTCTTCCACCGAAATAACCTAGATAATATGATGGTACAGAACCTATAACACAACCAATAGCACCGAATATTGCAGCAGTATGTATATTATTAATCTTGCCTAATGTTACTAAGTAACCAGCAAATGGTAAGATTGCTTCACTTGGTAATGGAATATTACAAGATTCAATAGCCATTAATATACTTATACCAAATGGTCCAAATGTTGTAATTATTTTTTCTATAAGTGTTACAAGTATTCCTAATATATGTTCAAACATTTTTATACTCCCTTTTGCTAATACGTTAAGTATATAACAAATATAATTATTCGTACGTTTTTATAAAATCTATAAGTTGTTTAAGAGAATATTGTTCTTTGATTACTATGAAATTTTTTTTTGTTTGTTCTTTCACATAATCTAGACTTTTTCCATCTAAAAACAATTCTGTAAATGGTTTTAGCATAACAGATGGAACAATTACATAGTCAGACTCATCGTCTTTCAATGTTCTAATTAAATCATCTGACGTTATTAATCCGGCAACTGTTATATTCTCTCCCCAATAATTAGCTTTAACTGGTTTTACAGTACTTTCTAAGTTCTTAATTTTATTCAATTCTTCATTGATTTTATTTAAAGCAGGTAGTGCAGCATAAGATGTTGCAAGTGTCAATTTTAAAGGCGTTTTTATCTTTGTAGGTAATGGATATTGATAAAAATCATCTAATAATGCTCTTAATGCTCCTACACCATCGTCTAATTGTTCAAAATTTCCGTAATATTCTGTTGGTGGAATTTCTTTTTCTGCAAGTATAAAAAATTCGTCAGAACAACATGCCTTCGGATATTTGCTAGAAATTTCAATCGTTTCTTTTGCAATTTCCTTATTTACTCGTTTTAAAACAGAATCTTTTCTGTATGTTGTTATACCAACTGGAACAATTGCTATAGATAAGACACAATCACCTAATGATGTTAAATCTTTTAATGTCCTTTCTAATTCAGCACCATCATTAAATCCTGGACATAAAACTATTTGTGTATGGAAAGGAATTTCTTGTTCTTTAAACCAATTTAATTCTTCCATTATCTTACAAGCGTTTGGATTGCGTTGCATTTTTACACGTAGTTCTGGATTCGTTGTATGTACTGAAATATAAAATGGCCCTAAATGCATTCTTGCAATTCTATCTTTGTCTTTTTGTGTAAGATTTGTAAGTGTGATGTATGTTCCTTGCAAGTATGACAGTCTATAATCATCATCTTTAATATATAACGTATCCCTCAAACCTTTTGGTTGTTGGTCAACAAAGCAAAAGATACATTTGTTTAAGCAAGGATGAATTTTATCAAAAACAGCACTTTCAAAGATTATACCTAAATTTTCATCATAGTCTTTCTCTAATTCTATTTCTTCAATTTCACCATTTTTCTTTTGAATTTCAATGGTAATAATTTCACCTTTGCAATAGAAATTATAATCAATTAGGTCAGTTAATTCTGCTCCATCAATACTTAATAATATATCACCATTTTCAATTTCTAATTCTTCGGCAATAGAGCCTTTTTCTACAGAGTTAACGATTGCAGGCATGTTCTAATCCCTCTATTAAAGTGATGAAATTCTTGTATTCACAAATTGTGTTATCTAAAATCATTTTTCTATAAAAGTGCCTATTTATATCTTCAGAGTTTATGGCATTTTCAGCTTCAATCTTTAATTTTAATAGTCCATTTTTTATAGTTGAGTATAATTTGAGTTTGTCATTATTATCTAACACATCTGAACACGCAATTTTTATTTTTGAATTTGGTAAAAATTGGGTTGGATTTATTGATGGTTTTTCTAGCAATTTTTTGTTTAAGAATAATTTACCATCTTCTGTTATTGAATAATAATAGTATGGCTTTCCACCTTCTGTAAAGAATTTGTCAGATTTGATAAATTTATTCTTTTCCATTCTTTTTAATGCCGGTTGTAATGTTCCAAAACCAGGTTTTGTAATTGCACCAAAGTATTTTTGTAGGGATTTTGAAAGTCCATACATTGTACTTTGTCCATTTAGCAATATATATAATATAAGTAGTTCGTTCATATTGTAGTATATTATCATAAAATATATCGAAATGATAGAGTATTATTTAACATTTTATGATATAATGTGTGTATGTTTACAGGTATTATTGAAGAGACAGGTGTTATTCAGTCTATCACAAGTAATAGTATTTCTATACAATGCGAGAAAGTTTTAGAAAATACAAAAGTTGGGGATAGTATTGCCGTAAATGGTGTATGTTTAACTGTTACACAACTAAAACAGTCATCTTTTTTAGCAGATGTGTCACCAGAAACTTTTAAAGTTACTATGCTGGGTGAATTGCATAAAGGAGATTGTGTTAATTTGGAAAGAGCATTGTTATTGTCAGATAGATTGGGTGGACATATTGTCTCAGGGCATATTGATACTGTTGGTTTAATCTCAAATTTGTCTAAGAATAATGATTTTTATGATTTAACAGTAAATTTTGATTCAAAATATAAAAAATATGTTGTAAAAAAGGGTTCTATATCAATTAGTGGTATAAGTTTAACAATTGTAGAATGTGGTGATAATTTTGTTACAATTGCTGTTATCCCTCATACTTTTGAAAATACTGCATTAAAAACATTAAATAAAGGTAAAAATGTTAACGTAGAATTTGATATTTTAGCAAAATATGTTGAAAAAAATTTATTATCGGCAGATAATAGCAACATAACTATGAATTTTTTGGAAAGAAATGGATTTGTGTAATGACAGTCAATAGTGATGAGTTTAAATTTAATTCTATAGAAGAAGCAATTGCTGATTTTAAATTAGGCAAACCAGTAATTGTTGCAGATGATATTGATAGAGAAAATGAAGGTGATTTAATTTGTTCTGGGCAAATGGTAACACCTGAAATTATAAATTTTATGACAAAAGAGGCTAGGGGTTTAGTTTGTTTAGCAATTTCTCACGAAATCGCTGAAAAGTTGGATTTACCACAGATGGTAGAACAAAATACTGAAAAAATGAAAACGGCATTTACGTTAAGTATTGATGCTTCTGAAAAGTATGGTGTTACAACAGGTATTTCTGCTTATGATAGAGCCAAAACTATTGAGGTTGCTATTGCTCCAGATGCTCAACCATCTGATTTAAGAAGACCAGGACATATGTTTCCCTGTGTTTCAAGACGTGGTGGCGTGTTAGAAAGAATCGGCCATACTGAAGCCGTTGTTGATTTGGCTAGATTGGCAGGTCACGTTGCTGCGGGTGCTATGTGTGAAATTATGACTGAAGATGGACACATGGCAAGACGTGATGAATTAAAAGAATTTGCTAAGAAACACGATATTAAATTTATATCTGTTGCCGATTTGGTTGCATATCGTTTGAAATCTGAAAAATTGATTTCTCGTGATGCTGTTGCAGATTTGCCAACTCAATTTGGAAATTTTAAAATTTATGGTTATACAAACAAATTAACAGGACAAGAACATGTTGCCATTGTAAAAGATGATGGTTCTGATAAAATTCCTATGATTCGTGTACATAGTGAATGTTTTACTGGTGATGTTATGCATAGTTTGAGATGTGATTGTAATGCACAGTTGCACGCTGCATTGTCTATGATTGAAGAATATGGCAAAGGTGCAGTTATTTATATGCGTAATCATGAAGGTCGTGGAATTGGACTTGTTAATAAAATCAAGGCTTATAGTTTACAAGACAAAGGGCAAGATACTATAGAAGCAAATTTATCATTAGGTTTTCCTGTTGATTTAAGAGATTATGGAGTTGGTGCCCAAATAATATTAGATTTAGGTTTTAACAATTTTAACTTGTTGACTAATAATCCAAAGAAAATTGTTGGATTAACTGGTTATGGATTGAAAATACATGATGTTATTAATTTAAAAACTGATATTAATAAATACAATAAAAAGTATTTAGAAACTAAAAAAGAAAAAATGCACCACATGTTATAAAAAGGATTATATGATGCAAGATACATACAATGTAGAAAATTTAACAAAAGATAAGGCACTTTTATTTAAAGGGGTATATTCTGACTTTGTTTCAAAAGCAGTTTCTGATTATAAATTTGAATTACCACCTTTACCATTTGATGAATTTATTGAGGCAGTAGATGGTGGTTTGATTCAATGTTTGATATTGTCTGAAAATGGTTTCCCTACAGCATTTTTAGTTTATACAACTGCTATATCTGAATCTATTGAATTAAATATGATACATTGTTTAGGTGAAGAAGATTTAATTGAAAAAAGAAGATTATTAGTTTCAAGATTTTTAGAAGATACAAAAATCTTGAGAAAAAAATCTGTTGTTTGTTATCCAATGATGGGTTCACAAGGTGACTTTACTGGTGATATTGCTCATTTAGGTTTTAGATTTATCGGATTGGCAGTTCTTCGTTTCTTGATGAATGATGAACAATCTAAATTGATTTTTGAAAAATCAGAATTAGCACATTTAGGTTATCAATTGAGAGTTGTACCTTGGGATGAATCTTATAGAAAAGAAGTTGTTAAAATTATTCATAATAATTTTAAAGATACTTCTGATGCATTGTTTGATACTCGTTTCAAGAGTATGTCTGGAACAGAAGATATTATTGATAAAATAGTTGAAAATATTTATGGTGATTTCTTACCTGAAGCAACATCAGTTTTATTACATTTGGAAAAACCAGTTGGTATTGCATTTACAAATGTTACTGGTGGAAAAATTGCCAATATTCCATTGGTTGCATTAAATAAAGATTTTAGAGGTAAAGGTTATTCAGAACATTTACTAAAACGTTCTGTTGGTGTAATCAAAAATTGGGTAGAATCTGGCTTGAAAGATTTTACCGAAATTAATGTTACAACTGAAACTGATAATTATGGTGCATTAAAGATGTATAGAAATGTTGGTTTTAAAGAAGATTATTCTTATACACAAGCATATTTACCAATTAAAAAGTAATTTATTTGTTTTCTTTATTTAAATCAACAGTTGGAACAGAATCTTTTAATATGTATGGACGTACAAATGCCCAAGTACCATATAAAGATGTACCGATTCCTGTTAGGGTTAATGCTTTTTTCGCAACAGAAGGTTTCATAAATGATGCAATGGCATTTAAACTTGTACCAACCATTATGCCTAGATAACCTTTGAATATTGTTCTAGGAACAGTTATACAATCTGACATATCAGCAGAATTTTTTAATTTTGTTTGGAAATTATCTGTAAGATGTTTTTCTTTTGGCTGTATTTGTGGAGTCGTTTCGCCTTTGAAATTATAAGGTGTAATTTTGCTAATATTCATCAAAAATATCCTTTCAATTTATATAATATAAAAAGCACCTAAAAATAAAATTTGTTAGGTGCTTTAAAATGAAATAGATACTTGTAATTATTTATTAAATGTAAAACCGTCTTCTTTCATACGATTTAAGCATTCGATAATTTTTTCTTCTGAACAAACAATTGAAACTCTGAAGAAACCTTCACCGTATGTTCCATAGGCGTGTCCAGGAACGGCTATAATACCAGATGTTTTCATTAAATCGTCTGTAAATTCTTTTGATGTTGTATATCTTGGTGGTATAGGCATCCAAAGATAGAATGTCGCATTAGGTACATAAAAGTCCGGCCAACCAAGTTCTTTCATACCTTGTACAAATATATCTTGTTTTCTTTTAAGTTCTTTGTTTGCTTCTTTGAAATATTCATCACCTTCTGGAGTGTTTATTGTTTCAGCACAAGCAATTTGAATTGGTTTGTAAATACCGTTATCAATAGTAGATTTTAGTACACAAAGTTGGTCAATTGCTTCTGAATTTCCACAAATCCAACCTGCACGTGCTCCTGTCATAGCATAAGGTTTTGAGAAACTGAAGAATTCAACTGCAATGTCTTTTGCCCCTTCAAATTCTAAAATACTGAATGGTTTGTCATTTTCATCAAAATATACTTCAGAATATGCAGCATCTGACATTAATAATATTCTGTGTTTTTTACAAAATTCTAATACGTGTCTATAATATTCTCTTGTTGCAGTTGCTCCAAGTGGATTGTTTGGATAGTTTATAATTAATGCTTTAACTTTATTTGCGTTGCCACCTTTTTCAATGAAATCCTTCCAAACTTCATCAAGATTAGGCATAAAATTGTTTTCTGGTGTTAAAGGAATTGGAAAAGCCTTACCACCTGCAATACTAATCATTTGTCCATAAGATGCATAACCAGGATCTGGAACAAATATTATATCTTGATCAGATTCTTCAATTGTTGGTGAAATTAGAATTCTAATAAAGTTTGCTAGACCTTCTTTTGAACCAATCAATGATGCAATTTCTTTTTGTGAATTTAGTTCAACGCCATATCTACGTTGCATATATTGTGCAATTGCCTCTAAAAAGAACTTTTCACCTCTTGGTGTTGAATATGTATGTATTCCATTAATGTCTATTGCATTTTTAAGTTTATCTAACATATATTGTGGTGGATTTGCTGTCGGTGCACCCATAGATAAAAATATAGGACTTCTATTTTTTGCATCTAATTCAGGCTTTAGTTTATTCGCAGCAGCCTTAATCTGAAACATAATATATGTAGTCATTGATTTTACATAATCATTAAAAAGTTCTTTCATAAATCCCTCGCAATAACTTATACTTTATGAATTATACTCCTAAATAATATTTTGGCAATAATATGGCAAAATTGATACAATAAAAAGTTAGTTATATTTCATTTGTATAAAATTTTTTATAAAATTAAATTGTAATTTAATTTATACAAGTTTTAATAATTTTATATATAAATTGAACTTCTTTTTCGGGTAATGCATTTATGATTGTAGTTATTTTTTTAATGATAAAATCTTTTGAATTAAGGTGCTCAGTTTGGAAAAATTCTTGATATTCTATATCAAGAGCGTTTGCAAATTTTTCGATTAAATCAGCCTTTGGAAAACTTCTACCTGTTTCTATGTGGCTCATGTGTTTTGGGTCTATTCCAACAAGTTCTGCTAATTGATATTGCGTAATTCCTTTTTTATTACGAAGTTCTTTTATGCGTAATCCAAAGTCTTTTTTTATGTTCATAGTCACCTCATATAAAACATATAAAAGAGAATAATAGTATAAGAAAAACTTTCCAACCGTATTAAATATATTAAAATGTGTAAAATTTCTGTATTTAATATTGTAATCCTATTTTAAATATGGTAATTTTATCAATAAGTATGTTTAAAACAAGGGTTTGATCTGATGAAAAATAAAAATGTTTTAAAATTTTTAATTGTTTTAGTTTGTTTATTAGGAATAAGTACAGTAACTGTTAATGCTAATGATTATTATGATTCTGAAAAATTAGCAGGTACTTATATTGGTTCTTATAAAATTACTTCGTGTGAACCTTTTGATGAATATAGAAATGCAATGATTACTGTAGGTGAATGGTATTCTGATGAGGAAAAACACGGTATATTAACAAAATCTCGAAAGATTCTAATTGAACCTATATATGATTGGATAGATGGGTTTCATGATGGGTTATATCCTTGTATAAGAGTTTATTCTAAAGATAGAGTTACAATTGAATATAGAGATTATAATGGTGTAGTTGTTGTTCCTGCGTTTAAAGTTGATATTGAACTATGGGGTGCTAATTATACTTTGGGTGTTTGGCATCAATATTATTATGAATTTTCTGAAGGATATGCTATTTTTAAAGATTCTATAACGCATAAATATGGTTATATTGATAAATCTGGGAAAATTGTTATTGCACCACAATTTGATGATGCACACCCTTTTTGTGATGGCTTAGCTGGTGTTATGGTAAATAACAAGTGGGGTTATATTGATAAAACAGGTAGATTTGTTATTCAACCAAAATTTGGAAGTTTTGAAGATGAACATGATGGTTGGGCTTTTACTGGTAATTTTTATAAAGGATATGCTGGCGTATATTTAGGTTCTGGTCAAATATTAAAAGAATCTATTGATTATCAAAACTTTGCAATTATTGATAAAAACGGCAATATAGTTAAAAAATTTGATTATTTGTATCCAAGAAATAAGGATACTAAAAAACAATTGTATAATCCAATGGAACCAATTGAATCTGTAAATGAAACAAAAGTGTATTTTGTTCGTTTGGGTGGTCAAGAATATCAAGTTAATTATTGTGGACAAAGAGTTTATAAATAGGATTTTTATGAAAAAGAAATTTTTAGTAATAATTATTTGTTTATTATCATTAGTTATGTTTAGTGCAACTGGTTGTACTATGTTTAAGCAAACATTAGAACCAACTTTGACTGAAATTGTTAATTCTGATGAAACATATACTTATAAAAATTCAAAAAATAAAATTATTTTTGACCATCTTTCTTGTAAATTAATGTTTAAAAACGGTTATTCTGTAATAAACGACGGTGAAAAATATGGAGTTGTAAATACAAGAGCAGAATATGTTATACCTGTAATATATGATTCAATAAGAGATGAAAATGGGTTGTATGTTTGTTTAACTGAAACTGTTGATGGAATAAAAACTTTTTTTATAGATGTAACAGGTAACGTTAAGTATTCCTTTAATACAGAATTTGTACAAGCATTTAGTGATGGTCTTGCTGCAGTCATGATTAATAATAAATGGGGATATATTGATAAAGCCGGTAAGTGGGTAATAAAACCTCTATATGGTGGTTATGAAGATTCTGATTGTCGACCTTTTGCAGGTGATTTTTATAAAGGTTATACGGGTGTATATTTAGGTTCTGGTGAAGTAAGTCCGTATGATACTAATTTAATAAAAACAAATTTATTTGCAATTATTGATAAAAAAGGAAATATCGTAAAACGTTATGATTTTTTACTTCCTATTCAAAATGAACGTGGAGAACAAGAGTACACTGTAATTAAAAATAATAAAAGTTATTTGGTAAATTATTGTGGCAAAGTAATAAAAGAAGGTTGTTTTTAGATGAAAAAATGGTTTGACTTTGAATTTGAAAGAGTATGTTTAGGAATTTTGTGTGTATTAGTTTTGGTTTGTGCTGTACAAATACATCAGATTAAAACTCAGATTCCTAATGAAGAAGAAACTTTGTGGTCAAAAGTTTGTGGTATAGTTCCAAGAAAAATTGAATTATTAAAACAGGTTTCTTGCAGTGATAATGCAATGATTATTTTAAAAGAAAAAGGTTTTAAGAAGAGAATTAATGCACCAGTTTGCGTTTGTGAATCAGAATATAATATGTTTTGGGAAGATTCATCTCCAAAAATTTCTTATAATGGATATTCAGCAAATAGTGATAAAAATATAAAATTTTATGTAAACGCAATGGTAACAAGTTTATATAAAGAAAAAATCGATGTTGATGAATTAGTAAAAATGAAACTTGTTTATGATAACAAATATAGTTTTGATTGTTTCAGTGCAAGATTGAATTCTGAAAAAAATAATTTTGAAACTTCTACAAAATTAATGCCATTACAAAATCAAGATATGTACTTTATAGCTGAAATTCCAAAAGAATTTACGAAAGATACAAAGCCATTGTATTTGGAAGTAAAAATTGGTGATAACAAGTATAAAATGAATTTGAAATAGGGGTTGTTATGGATAACTTTTTAACTAAATTACAAAATGGCAAATATGTAAAAAAATCTGAGGACAATAAATATAGATTTTTGTATGTAGAAGAAATTTCTGATTCTGATATAGATAGAAACGGAGTTTTGACGTTTGTTTTGCTAAATCCGTCTGTAGCTGGAAGTACAGCAGAATCTGATAGTACGATTGATAGAGTAAGAAAATTGGTTAAACGCTATAGAAAAGACGATAAATCAGGTTACAAATATTTTTCTGTTATAAATATTTATCCAATCATTCAAACAAAAGTTAAAAATAAAAAGTGTTTTGAAGATTTGAAAAATAAAAATTTTAAATTTATTGAAGAATATATAGCAAAAAATAAAGATAATGTTTATGTACTAGGTTATGGAAATAATGCAAAGCAAAAAGATGTTAATAAGGTTAGAGAGTTATTAAAAGGAAAAACTTTAACCACATTCTTTTCAGAATTGAGCAAGGAAGGACGACCTTTTCATCCATTAGCTAGTAGAAAGGTTTATTCAGCAGACGGTAGCTTGCATTTGTATAAAATAGAGGAACTGGAAAAGTAAAAATTTAAAAGTATGAAAGGGAGTAAATTTATGAAAAAATTTATTTTAACTCTTTTTATATTTATTTATTCAATAAATATAGCAATGGCAGATTTAACACCTAGCAAATGCTTTGAATTGGGCTTTTGTGATGCTGCAAAGGCTTATAATTCTGGTAATATGTCAGTATTTGATATGGTTACAGGTTGTACGGCTGCTCAATATAAAAAATCTCCATGTAGTAACAGTCAATATACTGGTATGGGTTATATGAGTGCATTTAGATATGTTGTTCAATATGGACCTAGAAGAAATACGTATGAATATAATCAAGCGTATCATGCAATGAAAATGTTAGAAACGTATTATAAATAATGAATTAACTACACACTTTCTAGCACGATTTTAATTTCTTCTTCGGTTTTGCCTTTGTAGTTTATGTGTGAAGATGTTATCGGTTGTTTGTAGTCTTGTTTTAAAATAGAACGAGATTCTACAATCACTGATGGTGGCAAAATTGACCATTTGTACAATGATGTTGACATTCTTCTATAGAACTTATCAAGCCATTCTGTCTTTTGTTCTCGACTAACTTCGTGGCTTTTTTCATACAAGAACTCTGAATCTATCATATCGTTATAATGTTCGTGTTTATTTTCAATTCTCCAAATAACCTCGTCTAAAAACTCATAAGGCATCAAAGCATCTTCTGCAATCAATGGTTTTCCTGTGCGTTCGTCAATCGCAAGTTCAGCCCCAGGACGTTTCAAAATAATTGCCTCTGGTATAGCATTTTTTTCTGCTCTATTCTTGTTCATCCATCTTGCAAACGCAAAAAGTTTTGTCTTAGGTACATCAGCAATCGGTGCAAACCCACCAGACATATCGCCATTGATTGTTGCATAACCCATATACAATTCTGATTTGTCAGAAGTTGCAATAGGAATACAACTAGCAAACTCGTTTGCTATTCCCCACAAATACATCGCTCTAGAACGTGCCTGTATATTATCCTGTGTGAAAGATTTTTTGTATCTACAATCCCAACCTTTTTCAACATCTTCAAACAATACAGAAAACATCTCGTTTGTTGTATCAACCATATTTTTAATTGATAGTTCTGTAAAATGTATCCCCAAATTGTTTGCCAATTCTTTTGCGTCGCTTTTGCTTTCCTTGCTTGTAATCTTTGATGGCATACTAACCCCAAAGACATTGTCTTTGCCAATTGCATCAGCCAACAATACGGCACAAACTGTTGAATCTAATCCGCCAGACAATCCAAGTACTGCACGTTTTAAACCGTTTTTGTTGAAGTAATCACGCAATCCTTGAAGTATTGTTTTATAGGTTCTTTCAAGGTCGTTTTCATAATCTAGTGTAAATACTTTTTCTTCTGATAATGATTGTTCTAGCCCTTTTGTTAGCGGATAAATTTTACCGATATTTTTAAGTGGATTCACAATTAAGAACTGTTCTTCAAACGATTTTGCCCTTGCTATCAAGTTTCCGTTTTTGTCAAAAACTCTGCTTGAGCCGTCAAAAGAGCAGTTGTCTATTGCACCAACTTGGTTTACATAAACAATCGGTGTTTCATAATCTTTAGCCACAAAAGATAGCATATTGTGTTTAAGTTGTTCTTTTTTTGCTCTGCTTGGTGAGGCTGAACAGTTGATGAAAACTTGTGGGTTTTCTTCTGCTAGTTCGTCAATAGGGTCGATTTCATACATTATTGATGAAAAGAAATTTTTGTTATTCCAACAGTCCTCGCAGATAGAAAGTCCGTATTTGATACCGTTTATATTGTTTGTTTTGTCGCAATCTTTGATGTTATCCATATCGAAATGACAAAGTGTTTTAGCAGGCTGAACCCCAACAACCGGTGATGGTTCAATGTATCTATAATCATTGAATTCTGAATAAGTTGGAAGCAGTGATTTTCTAACAATACCTTGAATTTTGCCATCAGAAATTATGGCAAGTGAATTGTAGTAGTTTTTACCTTTTGAAGTTGGATTTTTTCGAGGTTCAACAAATCCAACAATTGCTGTTATATTTTGTGTAAGTTCAGCGATTTCTTTTAACCATTTGATGTTTTCTTCAACAATCACTGGGTGTCTGTCAATTGTGTCTTCAATAGGATACCCCATTAGTGCAAGTTCTGGAAATACGACAGCATCAAGTTCAATATCTTGTGCGTAATTGATGTATTTCATAATCTTTTTAGCGTTGTATTCTATGTCGCCTGCGATAGGGTTTATTTGAGCAATACCAATACTACCTTGTTTGAAATTTGAAACAATGCTTTTTATTTCATTAACAATTTCTTTTGTGTCATGACAATCTATCTTATTTTGTAAAATTTTATCAATCTTTTCTGATAATTCATACAATCTATTTGTATTAATATTTCCCATAATTACACTCCTTTACTCATATTAGCAAAAATATAAACATTTGTTAATTGATTAGAATATTTTACGCAATTTTTTTTATTGTAAAACGTTATAGTATATGAAGTTGGTCAAATTATGGAAGTGTGTTCAAATAATAATTTAATGAATATGTATAATGTTCAACAACAGATGGCTGTTAGTTCTACTAATAGGTCTAATGATGTTGCGTCAACATCTTCAAAACCATTATTGGAAGAACCAACTTCAAATAAGAAGAAGATTGCTATTGGAATGTTTTCAGCACTAGGTGTTGCTGCTAGTATGATGTTACTAGCAAAATTTGATAAGAGTAAAAAATATTCATTAAACCCTGCAAAAATATTCAAAAATGGCTTAAAAGAAGCTTGGAATAATAGTTATTTAAAAAATTCTGATTATAAGTCAAAAGAAATTATTGTAATGGGTGCTGGCTCAACTCTTGGAGGACTTGTTGCAGGTGCATTGTTAGACAAGAAAGAGAATCTTCAAGCAAAAAAACGAGAAGCAATAGTTCAATTTACAAATATATCAATGCCAATTGTTTTCGTTGAAGGTTTAAGTAATGTTGGTAAATATATTTCTTCAAAAATTATGCCAAATTGGGATAAATCTTCGTCTTTCTTGAAGAAAGCAACTTCCAAATTACCACCAGTAATTGGTTCAATGGGTGGATTGATGGCTGGTATGTATATTGGTAATAAATTCTCTAATAAATTGAATGAAATTATTTTTAAGAAAAAAGATGAACGTCCAATTGAAGTTACAGACTTTTCTGCACATATAGATGATATTTGTGTTGCTGCAACTTTTGTTGCTGAAAACAATCCTTTGACTAAATTGGTTTCTAGATTTATTCCTTGTGCTTTGATGGTTGCAGGTAATGAAATTGGTAGCAAAAAAGAAAATCTTGTTGATAAACCACAAACAAATAATACACAAACAAATAATCAAATAAGCAATAAATAAGTTCGTTTTTATTAATTTATAAGAATTTTGGTTTAATCTTTTATTAAACGTTTTTTGTCATGGATTTAAAAAATATATAAAATATAAAATTTTATTAAGTTTTTGCGTATAATACTAGACCTATAATTTTTACGTTGTAATATATTGGTATCACTTAACCGAATTAGACAGATAGTTATTGAAAGTATGGGAAAAGATTACAATGAAAATTAATAAGATTATTAACTTAGTTGTTGCTTTAATGTTAGTTGCTCAAGGTGTTGCATTCGCTGATGCACCTGTAAATACAAATGGTGCGGGTATATACAACCCTATGAACCGTCAACAAATTAAGCAATATGACGTACAAAAACAAATTACTCAACCTATTGATTCAAAAGATGATTCGATAGATGAATCTTTCTATATGGATGTTCAAAAAGATTATGTAAAAGATGGTGTTATTTATAACCCTCAATTTAGAGTAAATGAAATAATTTTTGAAGGTAATACAAAAGTTAAAACTGCTTCTTTAAATACATTGGCTGAAAGTATTATCGGTCAAGATATATATTTTGAGGATTTGGTAAGAGTTGCGAAGAAAATTACTAAATATTATCAAGCAAAAGGTTACTTA
Source organism: Cyanobacteriota bacterium (assembly GCA_050873965.1). Lineage (GTDB taxonomy): Bacteria > Cyanobacteriota > Vampirovibrionia > Gastranaerophilales > Gastranaerophilaceae > UBA2883. The sequence continues at coordinate 16,947 of JBNMJS010000034.1, forward strand.
ACAAGTTACGCATTTATTCCATCTCAAAATATTAAAAATGGTGTAGTTACTATTTGTATATTAGAAAGTAAAGTTGATTCTATTGATATCGAAGGTAACAGATGGGCTCGTAGTTGGTATTTAAAAAATATCGTTATGGGTAAAAATGGCTTACGTGAAGGCGATGTATTCAACGCTCGTGCTTTACAAGGTGCATTAAGAGAAATAAATGAAGAAGATTATATTGAAGCACAATCAGTTGTTTCTAAAAATGACGATAAAACTCAATTGAAATTAGATGTTAAAGATAGATTCCCTTTAAAATTCGATTTCGCTTGGGATGATTATGGTAGATCATACACAGGTGTTCAAAGAGCATCATTCTTACTAGGTTTAGATAACGTTACTGGTATGGGTGATAAAATCTATGGTGGTACAATCCTTTCGTCTGGTGCAACAGGTGTATTGGCTGGATATTCTGTTCCAATAAGTCCTTATGGCACAAGATTATCATTTGATTTTTCTAACTCAAATATTAACTTAGGTGGACCTTACAAATTCTTAAATGTAAAAGGTAAAGCTCAAAGTTATGCTTTAAGAATTACTCATCCGTTAATTGAAAACGCTAAGACAAGTGTAGTTGCTTATACAGGTATTGATTTTGTTAATGCATCAACTGAATCAAAATTGTTAAACTCTACATTGTCAGATTATAATTTGTATGTATTGCGTTCTGGTTTTCACGGAATGACTGATGATAAAAACGGTCGTTGGATTGGTACATTAGGTTTTGACGTTGGTTTGCCAGGTGCAACAAAAGGTGAAATTAGAGGACCTCAAGGTGTATTCTTTAAATTAGTTGCTGGTGCAACTCGTGTTCAAAGATTGTTTGGTAGAACAATTGGTATCTTAAGAGTTAACGGTCAATATTCACCTAACAGACTATATACTGCAGAACAAATGCAAATCGGTGGTCCATACACATTAAGAGGTTATCAACCTGCTGAATTGATTGGTGATTATGGTGTTACTGGTACAGCAGAAATTAGAACTCCAATTCCAGGTTTAAGAAAGATATTACCAAACAAACTTAAATTCATTGATGATAAAGTTAGATTGGCAGTATTCTATGATTTTGATTGGGTTCAAGAACATAGTCACTTATATGATTATCCACAAAATTTCTTACATAGTGTAGGTTTTGGCTCTTACATTAGTTTGACAGATTGGATTTCGTTACAATTTGGTGTAGGTATTCCTTTGGGTAGAAAATACTATGGAGAAAACAGTGCTAGATTCTACTTCGGCTTGAATTCAGAAC
>JBNMJS010000035.1:0-18041 GCA_050873965.1 Cyanobacteriota bacterium
GGAAAAAGTTAAGATTAAAATACTTGAATTCAGCTTTAAAACAAAAGTTTTAAATCGCAAATTCTTTGATATTCATATTCACAATTGAAATGACAGATGTACCAGCGTCTGTCTTTTCTCATTATATACAGTTTGAAACATCAATGATTGCAACATTTTCTATATGGTATGTGTGGCAGAATAAATCAAATGGTTGTATAGATTCCACTTTTGCCCCTTTTTTTATGAGTATTTTTAAATCTCTTGCAAGGGTTGCTGGGTTGCAACTTACATATATAATTTTAGATTTAGTTAGTCTTAAACTGTATTCTAAACTTTCAAGTGAACAGCCTTTTCTTGGTGGATCTAAAATTGTTACGTCAAAACATTTATTATTGGTTTCAGATTTTGTTTGTAAGTATTTACTGCAATCTTCATTAAATAGTTCTATATTTTTTATATTGTTTAATTTTTTGACATCTTTTGCTAAATTTACTGAAGCGCTACATTCTTCTACAGATACAACATTCTTGCAAACATCTGCTAAAACTAATCCGAAAGCAGATATTCCGGCATAAGCATCAAGTAATGTAGGATTAGTAAAATTATTTTTTATATAGTCTTTTACGTATTTGAAAATGTTATTAGCACTTTTAGGATTTACTTGGAAAAATGTGTTCGAACCAATTTTGAATGTTGTATCACACAAAGATTCTTCAATATAATCTTTACCAATAAGCAATTCTGTTTGATTTGTCATTATTAAATTAGTTTTTTTGTTATTGAAGTTTACTGTTACTCCAACAACTTTATCAAATGTATCAAATATTTTTGTTGCAAAATCTTTTATTCGTTCAGGTGTTTTTTCTGCATTGATAACTAATACAACTAAATTATCTTTGTTCTTTGCAGAGGAACGAATAATAACGTGTCTTAGCAAACCTTGATGTCGTTCTTCGTTGTACCCCGTGATTTTATATTTAGGTGCATTTTCTCTAATAAATTCAATTATTTCATCACAAATTGATGGTTGAATTGGACAATATTTTATATTTACAATATCGTGTGATTTCGGTTTGAAATATCCTGCTAAAATTCTTTTTGATACTTGAGTTTGTCTTATAGGATATTGAATTTTGTGTCTATATTCTTTTTGTTCAGGACTAGGAATTGTGTCTAAAATTTTGACATCAAGTCCTCTCATAGCATCTTCTACTATTTGTTTTTTTAATTTTAGTTGATAATCATAATCAATAAATTGTAGTTGGCAAGCACCACATACATTTTGCATAGGGCAAAATGGTTTTATTCTATGTGGTGATTTTTCTATTATTTCAAGAACTTCCCCAATATAATAATTTTTAGTTTTTTTAATTATTTTTATTTTACAAACATCTTCTGGACAGGTTTTATCAACAAAAATAACAATGCCATTATGTTTTGCTATTCCACAACCGTCAGAAGAAAGTTTTTCTATTTTTACAGTAAGTTCTTGTTCCATAATCAAGATTATTACATAAATATTTATCAAATAATATAAAGAGTCTGAAAATTTGTAATAATCCGAAAAATATGATATAATGCCTTCAACGTTAAAGTTTAACTAGTGTTTATTATATAGGTACCCTAGTCGGGTAAAGGAGCAGTATATGACGGTGGATTGTCATTCAAGTGTTAACTATCGTGATATAGATAGTATTCTTGAAACTTATGACTATAACAAGTCTTATTTGATTGCAATGTTGCAAAAGGTTCAAGAGATTTATAAGTATTTACCTGAAGATGCAATGACATATATTGGTGAAAAGGTTGAGGAAATTTCTCCTGCAACTGTGTATGGCGTTGCAACTTTTTATGCTCAATTTTCATTAGAGCCAAAAGGTAAATATGAAATAAAAGTTTGTGATGGTACGGCTTGCCACGTTCGTGGTTCATCTCCAGTACTTGAAACAATTAAATCTAAACTTAATTTGACAGATGGAAAATTTACAACTGATGATGGCTTATTCTCTTTGGAAATTGTTAGTTGTTTAGGTGCTTGTGGGCTTGCTCCTGCAATTGTTATTAATGGAAAAGTTCATCCTCAAATGACGAGAGAGGCTATTTCTACAATTATTGATACACTTATGAAAGACGAAAGAGAATAATATGGAAAAAACAAGTTTAAATATAAATATTAAAGAGGAACAACTAAAAGCACAAAAACATATTGATGCTCAAGGTTTAAGGGTTTTGGTTTGTTCTGGTACGGGTTGTATGGCAAACGGTTCTTTGAATGTAATTGAAAAATTTAAAGAATTGGGTGCAAATGTTTCTACATTAACTGATTATGACAAAGTGACTATTGTTCCGACTGGTTGTCACGGTTTTTGTGAACAAGGTGTTTTAGTTGTAATTCCTGATTTACATACAACTTATGTAAAAGTTAAAGTTGATGATGTAGAAGAAATTGTAACATCTCATATAAGAGATGGTAAACCTGTTGAAAGATTGTTATACACTGATCCTGCAACAGGGCAAAAAATACAAAAATCTGAGGATATTAATTTCTATGCAAAACAAACAAGAACTGCTTTAGCAAATTGTGGAAATATTGATGCTGAAAGTATTGAAGAATCAATTGCCGTTCGTGGTTATGAGGCATTAGCAAAAGTTTTAGAAGAAAATAATCCTGATGCAGTTATTACAGAAGTAGAAAATTCGGGACTTCGTGGTAGAGGTGGTGGAGGTTTCCCTACCGGTAAAAAATGGCGTTCTGTTTCCAAACATAAAGGTGGAAAATCTTATGTTATCTGTAATGGTGATGAGGGTGATCCAGGTGCTTTTATGGATAGAAGTGTTATGGAAGGTGATCCTCACAAACTTCTTGAAGGTATGGCAATTGCTGCATTTGCTATTGGTTCAGACGAGGGTTACATATATGTTCGTGCTGAATATCCGTTAGCAATTCATCGTTTAAGAGTTGCTATTAAACAGGCAGAAGAAACCCATTACTTGGGTTCAAATATTATGGGAACAGATTTTTCTTTCCATGTTCATATCAAAGAAGGTGCAGGAGCATTTGTTTGTGGTGAATCATCTGCTTTGATTGCATCTATTGAGGGTGAACGTGGTATGCCTCGTCCTAAAAATATTCACATGGCTGAAAAAGGTCTGTTCCAAAGACCAACATTGTTGAATAACGTTGAAACTTATGCAAACGTACCTTTGATTATTCTTAATGGTGCTGATTGGTTTAGTTCAATGGGTACAGAATGCTCAAAAGGTACAAAAACATTCGCTTTAACTGGTGAAGTTAACAATACTGGCTTGATTGAAGTACCTATGAATACAACTCTTAGACAAATTGTATTTGATTTAGGTGGTGGTATTAGAAATGGTAAGAAATTTAAAGCAGTTCAAATAGGTGGGCCATCTGGTGGGTGTTTAACAGAAGAACATCTTGATATGCCAATGGATTATGATAGTTTGAAGAAAGTCGGAGCAATGGTAGGTTCAGGTGGACTTGTTATTATGAATGAGGATACTTGTATTGTTGAAGTTGCTCGTTTCTTTATGAATTTTACTCAACATGAAAGTTGTGGAAAATGTACGCCTTGTAGAGAGGGTACGAAGAATATGCTTGCAATTTTAAGAAAGATTGTAAATGGTAAAGGTACGATGGAGGATTTGGATACATTAGAAGAACTTGCTCATATTGTACAAGAAGGTTCATTATGTGGTTTAGGTAAATCTGCTCCGAATCCTGTTTTATCAACATTGAAATATTTTAGAGATGAATATATCGCTCATATTATGGATAAAAAGTGTCCTGCAGGTGTTTGTACTGCTATGCAAACTTACACTATTGATGCTGAAAAGTGTAAAGGTTGTTCTAAATGTGCAAGAAATTGTCCAGTTGGTGCAATTAGTGGTGAATTAAAATCACCATACAAAATAGACAAAGAAAAATGTATCAAGTGTGGTGCTTGTATGCAAGGTTGTCCATTTAAGGCTATAGAAAAATCATAAGTATAAGGAAATAATTAATATGGGTAAAATGATAATTAATGGTAAAGAATGTGAATTTTCTAATGAAAGAAACGTTCTTGAAGTAATAAGACATAATGGTTTTAATGTTCCAACATTCTGTTATAGACCTGATTTAACAAAAGATTTCGGTGCTTGTAGAATGTGTGTTGTGGAAGTCGAAGGACGAGGTATTCAAACTTCTTGTACAATGCCACCTCGTGATGGAATGGTTATTAAAACAAATACTGAAAAAGTTAGACAGATTCGTAAATCAATTTTGGAATTGTTGTTGGCAAATCATGATAGAGAATGTACAATGTGCGAAAAATCTGGCATGTGCGAATTGCAGCAATATTCTGAAGAATATGGTGTGAAATCTGTTGAAAAATATGTACCTAAAAAGGTTAAGCATCCTATAGATGATAGTTCTGATGCTATCGTTCGTGATAATAACAAATGTATATTATGTGGTGCTTGTGTTAGGGCTTGTGATGAACATCAAGGTTTGCAAGTTTTAGGTTTTGCAAATAGAGGTTCTCAAACGGTTATTCAACCTATGGCTGGAAAACCTTTGGCAGAAAGTGAATGCGTAAATTGTGGTCAATGTGTTGCAGTTTGTCCAACAGGGGCACTTACTATAAAATCACAAGTCGATAAAGTATGGTCTGCATTGAATAATCCTGATAAAAAGGTTGTTGTTCAATTTGCACCATCAGTTAGAGTTGCAATTGGCGAAATGTTTGGTTTAGATGCAGGCGAAAATTCAACAGAAAGATTGAATGCATCATTGAGAGCATTAGGGTTTGATTTAGTATTTGATACTAATTTCTCAGCAGATTTAACTATTATGGAAGAAGCAAATGAGTTTATTTCTAGATTGCAAAATAATGAAAATCTTCCATTATTTACATCTTGTTGTCCAGGGTGGGTAAGATTTTTAGAATTACAACATCCTGATATGCTTAATCATCTTTCAAGTTGTAAATCACCTCAAGGTATGTTGGGTGCAATTATTAGAGAATATGTGCCTGAATATTATCCAGAAATTAATAGTGAAAATTTGGTGAGTGTTTCTATTATGCCTTGTACTGCGAAGAAGGCTGAAGCATTGAGAGATGAATTTAAACGTCCAGATGGTAGTTATGAAATTGATTATGTTTTAACAACACAAGAAATTGGAAAAATGATAAAATCTGCAGGTATTGATTTTAAACGAATTAAAGGTGAAAAAGCCGATTCTCCATTCGGAAAATATTCTGGTGCCGGTACAATTTTTGGTGTTTCCGGTGGTGTTGCAGAAGCAGCAGCAAGAACTGCGTATGAAATTGTTACAGGTGAAGAATTAAAAGACGTTGTAATTAATGATATGCGTGGTACAAAACGTGTTAAGACTGTTGAACTTGATTTAAAAGGCGAAAATTTAAAAGTGAAAATAGTTAATACACTAAGAGAAGCTGAAAAATGTATAAAAGAGATTAAAGACGGAAAGGCTGATTATCAAATATTAGAGGTTATGGCTTGTCCAGGTGGCTGTATAAATGGTGGTGGACAACCAATTAGTTGTAACGATTCTACTATCAAGGAAAAACGTGCAGAGGGCTTATATAATGATGATGATAAAGGTCAATGGCGTAAATCTCATGAAAATCCTGAAATTAAGGAATTGTATGCAAAACATTTAGAAAAACCTAATTCTCATAAGGCACACGAATTATTGCATACAACATATTCAAACAAACGAAAGAATTGTTATATTAGTGCAGGTGAATAATAAACAAAAAAGAACCGATTTCGTATCGGTTCTTTTTTATTAATATGTTTAATGATGTTTATTTATTTTATTACTAACATTTTATACCAAAGTTATAGATAGATTATATTTTTGGATAGTTATTTTTTATTAATAAAGTGATTAGAATAAAATCATAATGAATGCTGAGAGTAGAAAAATAAATTATAATATCCAACATAGTAATATTGAAGAAGATGATATTCAAGAAATTGTTTCTTTGTTGGAGTTTGATGTGGAAGAAGTTGTTATCAATATGCTGAACGTTACAGAATGTTCAAACTATTTCTTTTTGTTATTGAAACAGTATAAAGATAGAATTACATTGGTTAATACAGATAGTAAAATATTATCATTATTGTATATTACAGGGTTCGATAAATTTATCAGAGTTTTTGAAGATGAAGTTTCATTAGCTGATGAAAGACGTGAATTGGTTAATAGACGATTCGCTATTGTTTAGTTGTTATGTGATTATTTATTGTATAATGACTTTGGATAGGAGAATTGTTCATGAATACAATAAAAGTTGCAAAAATGCAGGGTTGTGGAAATGATTTTGCAGTTGTTGATTATGAGGAATATAAAAAAACTGGTTTAGAAATGTCTGAATTTGCTAAGAAAATTTGTGATAGACATTTTGGGATTGGTGCAGATGGATTGATAATTCCAGATTTATCAAAAAATTATGATACAGATATTGCATGGTATTTTTATAATTCAGATGGTACTACTGCTCAAATGTGTGGTAATGGTATGAGATGTTTTGCAAAATATGTTACTGATAAAAAGTTGATTGATAAAAAAATGTTTTCAGTAAAAACTGGTGCCGGTGTTATAAAACCTGAAATTTTAGAAGATGGAAATGTTAAGGTAAATATGTCTTCACCAATTTTAGAACCATCTAAAATTTCATTTAAGGGTGCTGAAAATTTGAATCAATCTATTTCTGTTTGTGATAAAACATTTGTTGTAAATGCAGTATCTATGGGAAATCCTCATTGTGTAATCTTTACTGATGAAGATGTGTATGAAATGGCTAAAACTTATGGCCCATTGTTAGAATCTCATGAAATGTTTCCTGAAAAAACAAATGTTGAGTTCGTAAAAATTAAATCAAAAAATGAAGTTGATTTTTGTGTTTATGAACGTGGTTGTGGAATTACTCTGGCATGTGGTACTGGTGCATGTGCAAGTATAGTTGCTGCTGTTTTAAATAACTTAACAGACTGTAAAGTAAAAGTTAATTTACTTGGTGGTGCTGTAACTATTGATTGGAGCGAACATGAGCAGGGTATAAGTGAAAATATTTATTTAATCGGTCCTGCAAATTATTCTTATTTTGCCGATTATATATTGTAATTTCCATGTTTATGGTACTATTTCAATAAAAAGGAGAAATTTAAATGAAACAATATGAATTATTAGTAATTTTTAAACCAAATGCTGATTCTGATGAAGTAGATAAATTGATTTCAAAAGTATCATCAGATGCTGAAACATTGGGTGGTAAGACTGATTCTGTTGAAAAAATCGGTCGTAAGAAATTAGCTTATGAAATCCAAAACTTTAGAGATGGTTTCTTCTCTTCATTGGTTATTTCATTGCCAGCTGAAAACGTTGCAGAATTCAAACGTCAATTACGTTTAAATGACAGCGTTTTAAGAACAATGTTTATTGAAAAATCAGTAAAAGCAGGAGTATAAGATGACATTAGCAAAAGCTGTAGTTTCTGGAACAGTTTTTAGAGCACCAGAAAAAAGATATACACAAAATGATATTGCTGTATATGGTTTAACACTTAATATTGATGATAGAGAAGAAACTCTTGTGAGAGTTATTTCTAAAAGAAAAGCTTTATCAGAAGTGTTAGATTCAATTAATAAAGGTGATAAAATTCTTGTTGATGGAAGATTACAGGTTGCTTCATCAAAAGCTGCTGATGGTAGCGAAAGAAGATATTTTGAAATTGATGCTAACGATATTGAATTGATGTCAGCATCTTCAGGTGTATCTTCTGCTCAATCTTCTTCAGCTCCTCAAGAAGCTAAGGAAGACAAATTAGTTGATTTTGCTGAAACAGATTATTCTGAAGATTCATTGATTGATGATGAAGAAATTCCGTTTTAGTTAATAAAAAGAAAAAAGTAGAATAAAATAAGGCTAGAAAGGCAAATTATTAAAATGGCAAAACAAGATCAAGACAGAAAAAAACGTAAAACATGTAGTTTTTGTGCAGATCACGTTGATTTAATTGATTTTAAAGATGCATCTAAGTTAAAAAGATATTTAACAGAAGCAGGTAAAATCATTCCTAGACGTGTTACAGGAAACTGTGCTGAACACCAACGTATGGTTGCAAAAGCTATTAAAAGGGCAAGAGAAGCTGCAATTATTGGATATACATTCGACTAATTGTATGTTTACGTGTACAGATTTAGATTAAAGGCGGGTAATACCGCCTTTTGTCTAGTTATGAATAATTATGGAGAGATGCAATAATGGAAAACCAAATTACTATTAGATCTGATAGAGATACTGAATATACATTCCAATATAAAGGTGAAGAAGTAACTTTAAAAGCAGGTGGAATTTTAAGTATCGCTGATGGCTTAGAACATGTAGTACTTCCTACTTGTGCTATGAAAATCATCAATAATCTTATTATTATCAAACAAGATGTAAAATAATTTATTATTAAGTATAATAGTTTTTATGAAACTTAAGAATTTACATATAGAAAATTTTCGTAACTGTGATGATTTATGTTTAGACTTGGATTTTGATAAAGTTATTATTATTGGAAAAAATGCTCAAGGAAAGACTAATATATTAGAGAGTATTTATTTCTTATCAACTTTAAAATCTCCAAGAACATCTAATATTAAAGATTTTGTTCAGTTTGGAAAGGAAAATTTTTCTTTAGAATGTGAATTAGAAAAAGCAGATACATCTGTTGATTTAGCAATAGATTATACTTTGAATAAAACAAAGAATTTGAAATTAAACGGTTTGAGAACGACTTCAAAAAATTATCGTTCTGTTCTCAATACCGTTTTATTTTCTACAAAGGATTTATTATTACTTAGAGGTACTCCACAAGATAGAAGAGATTGGCTGGATACTGCGATTTCTCAAATTTACCCAGCACATGATGAGAGATTGTCTAAATATAACAAAATTAGAATACAAAAAAATAATTTGTTAAAAGAAAATGAAATTAATCAAACTTTATTAGATGTTTTTAATGAACAATTGGCAGTAGTTGGTGCAAACATTATTTTTGTTAGACAAAAATTCTTATCTGAATTAAGAAAACATGCTCTAGATACGTATTCTGGAATATCAACAAATGAACAGTTTTCTTTTGAATATAGTTTTAAACATTTTGAAATAGATGATATTGCAAATAGTTTAAGATTGGAATTAGAAGAAAGACGAGCTGAAGAGATTGCTAGACATCAATCTTGTGTTGGCCCTCATAGAGATGATATAGCATTTTATTTAGATGGTATAGATGCAACAAAATTTGCATCACAAGGTCAGCATAGAACAATTGTTTTGGCTTTAAAATTGGCTGAAATAAATTTGATTATAGAAAAAAATGGTTATAGTCCAGTTCTTTTATTAGATGATGTATTGGCAGAATTAGATGATTTAAGGCAAAATTATTTGTTAAAATCTATATCTAAAAATACTCAAACAATTATAACTTCTGTTGATACATTGTTGTTTGAAGAAGAATTTTTAAGAAATGTAAAGATATATAAGATCGCGAGTGGCAAAATTATTGAATAATGGCGTATAAAAGTAATATTTGCTTAATATTTTGCCTATAAAATATTCTTATGATAAACTAGTATTGATAATAGTATTGGGGAAGAGAGTCGTTGAACTCATTTAATATATTAAGAAAAAGTTTAATATTACTTTGTGTAATTTTTACGCTAGCAATGTCAGTAGGTGCCGAAACTTATATAAATGGACAGATGTCTGATTTTGGCTTGCCGTCATCTACCCCTGAAGAAAATACCGATACTATTGATTCCTCAATCAAAACTGTTCCTACTATTCGTGATATTGAGATATACGGAACAAATGTTATCAAGCCTGCTGTAGTATTGTCAAAAATGCAATTACACAAAGGTGATCCATTTGATGCTGACATGGTTCAAAGAGATTTGAAAAATGTGTATGAATTGGGATTCTTTACCGAAAAAATGAAAGCAATTCCTGTTGAAAATGCAGATGGAACAGTAACCTTAAAAATTTTGTTAGAGGAAAATATTCCTGTAACAGACGTTACAATTGATGGTAACACTGTTATTTCTTCAGAAGAACTTATGCCATTAGTTACACCATTGATTGGTAAACCTCAAAATATTGAAGAGGTTAATGCTGCTATTGAAAAAATTAATGAATGTTATGCTTCAAAAGGTTATATATTAGCCCGTGTTGATACGATTTATGATGATCCAGATGGTACAATCAACATTGGATTAAAAGAAGGTAAAATAAATAAAATTTTGATTTCAGGTAATCAGAAAACAAAAGATTACGTTATTACTCGTAATATTTTGACTGAGCCTGGAATGGTTTATAATGAAAATCAAATTAAAGAAGATTTGGTTAGGCTATATTCTACTCAAGCCTTTAAAGACGTTAATAGAAGTATAGATGTTTGTCCAGATGATCCGGACAAATATGATGTAACTATTATGATTACAGAACAAAGAACAGCATCAATTTCACTTGGTGGTGGTCTTGATTCTAGTACTGGTGTGTTTGGTTCATTGGGTATTAGTGATAATAACTTCAGAGGATTGAATCAAAGAGTTTCATTGAGTGGTTTAGTTGGTTCTGGTGTTATTATGAGTGATACAACTGTTAAAAATCACATGAACTTCCAAGCAGAATTAAGTTTCTTTCAACCATATTTCTTAAATGCTGATACTTCTTTGTTAAGTAAAATCTTCTTTAGAGATTTCGGTAGTTACAATGTTCCGTTAGCAGTTGAAGATAGAATTGGTATTGAAGCAAGTATGTCACATAGAATGAAAAATAATCCAAATCTATCGACTACTTTTGCTGTTGGTGTTGAAAATATTAATGTACGTGAGGGTGATAGAGATAGAATTGTTGGTATGTATAGGGCAAAAAATATCAATATTGCAGAACGTGCAAAACAATTAGAGGGCGGTTTATTCTTAACACTTAGTCCTGGTTTGAACTATGATACTAGAGATTCTGCTCTAAATCCAAGAAATGGTGTTTTAGCAACTGCTAGATTTGACCAAGCATTTGCTTTAGATGGATTTAATAAAACAAATGGTAAGTTAACAGGTATGATTAAACGTTTCTTCCCTGTTGCTAGAAAGTCATCTTTATCATTCACTGCTAAGGCTGGTGGTAAAATCTACGGTGATAATATGCCAGAAGTTATGGCTTATCGTTTAGGTGGTCCTTATACTGTTAGAGGTTATAAAATCAATGGTGTAGGTACTGGTGATGCTTTTGCAATGGGTTCTGTTGAATTGGCAACACCTGTTCTATTCTTAGATAGATTAAAAGTTAACTTCTTCCAAAACTTACGTTTAACATTCTTTGTTGATGCTGGTAAAGTATTTGGTACTTACTTGTCTGATAAATTGTATGATAGACCTATGCAAGCAATTACTGCTGGTATTGGTTTGAAACTATATATACCAGGTGTTGGTCCATTGTCTGTTGATTACGGTATTCCTATCACAAGATGTGGTTCTTACGGAAACAAAAATGGTTACTTCACATTTGGTGTAGGCGATATGATGTATTAATATTTAGGAGGATAATTATGAAAAAATTAGGTGCTATTTTGATGGTTGCTGTTTCTATGATAATGTTTTCAGGTGTATCTTTTGCAGGTGGACTTGGTTATGTCGATTATGAAAAAGTTATAGAAAATTGTTCTTTTGCTTTAAATGCTAAGAAAAAATTAGATTCAAAAGCTATTGAAATTAAACAATATATGTTTGATAAAGAAAAAGAATATGAAGCAATTCAATCACCTGTTCAAAAACAAAATTTCCAAGATAAAGTGACAAATGAATTGAAAACAAAACAAAATGATTACTTAAGAATGCAAGCAAAAACAGAACAAGAAGTTTATACTAAGATAAGAGATATTGCTAAACAAGTTATGGTAGAACAAAAACTTGATGCTATTATTAGTGACAAAGCAGTATTCTGTGGTGGTGTTGATGTTACTAATGTTCTTATTGATAGACTTAAAGGTGTTAAATAAGAATAATTATTTGTTAGTAGTTAATAAAATTTAGAGGGGACATTATGTTTAACAGAAATTTAGAATATGTTATCAAAGAGGTTTCTACAGATGATAGACAGGCATTACAAGATTTGTTAAATGAAATGTCCTCTCAAGGTTGGGACTTATACACTCTTCACGAAGTTGAAACAGATGAAGATGAGTTCGTATATAGTTGTATATTTATGCGTGAAAAAGTTGCATCTGATAAAGATGAAGTTTTTGATAAAGTTGTTAATGTTAAAAACTTTAAGGCACAGATGGAAAAGATGTTATCTAATCAGATGACACCTTATGAAACTTGTAAAGAGATTTCAGCTAAGATTCGTGATCAAAAAGGACGTGTAGCTAAGATTAAATCTGAAATAGAAAAGGTTGATTGGTCAGATAGAGGCGAATTAAATGAACAAATGTCAGGTGCATTAAAACGTTTAGAAGAATTAAAACAAGATTTGGTTAGAGAAATTTCTCCAGGTGTTATGTATTCTCGTATTGGTGAGGAAAAATTTACCGTAAATTTAAGTGAGGAATTACTTGATTATGTTAGCCCTGACAATCAATGTGATTTGTTGTCAGAAACAGTTAAATCAAGACAAAAATTAACTGATGAATTGGGTTATGTAATTCCTAAAATGGTTTTTCAAGATGATGATACATTAGAACCTTACGAATTTAGTATAAAAGTACATAATTTGGAAGTTTATAAATCAACTGCTGTACCTGAACATATTGCATTCTTTAAAGAGGATGTTAAATTATCAAGAAAACCGTCTGGTGCAATTTCAGTAAAAGATGAAATTACAGGAAAAGATATTTGGTGGATTGATACAAAGCAGGCTGAAGATTTTTGGGCTGAAGGTTATAATCCTGTAGAATATATAGCAAGAGCAATTGAGTTTGTTTCTATTAAATATGTATCAGAATTGTTAGATTATGGTGATATTAATAGATATGTGTCTTTGGTAGAACAACGTAATCCATTTGTTATAAATAATATTATTCCAGATTTTATATCATTATCTGAGTTGAAATATATTATTATCAATTTGATTAGAGAAAAGATTTCTATAAAAGATATTGATTATATTTTTGAAAAAATAAATGATTTTTCTGATGAACCATCAAAAGATGGTTTGTTGGATAGAATAAGATTATCTTTATCAAAACATATTTCACAAAGATTTATATCAGAAGAGCCAACAAAAGTTATAGAATTTTCTGGTAGCACGTTAGATGAAATGTTCAGACTAACAGAATCTGAAGAAGACGCAATTATCAAAGTTGATGGTAAAGTCGCAGGGAAATTGGCTAAGAAGATAGAAAAAATTGCTAAAACTGAGGATATGAAAGAAGTTATTTTAGTTGTTCCAATGGAAATTAGACACATGACATTTGCTATATTCTCAGAATTTATCAATAATTTATCTGTTATTGCACATGAAGAATTGACTTGTGAAACTAATATAAAAGTTGTTGAAACAATTTAGTGTTGAATAACTTTTATATTAACAAATTAAAAGAGGGCGATTATGAAATCGTCCTCTTTCTTATATTAAACAATTTGTTTAATTTTTTGATTAGTCATCAGCGTGACCAGCTGTACCTAATACGTCACGCATTTTGTGCATAACAAGTTCTTTAACTGCTGTTCTACCTGGTCCCATGTATTCACGTGGGTCGAATTTTTCAGGGTGTTCAATAAAGAATTCTCTGATTGTAGATGTCATAGCCAATCTCAAATCTGTATCGATATTGATTTTAGCAACACCGTGTTTAGAAGCATAGTTCAACATATCTTCTGGAACACCTTGAGCATTTGGTAATTTACCACCGTATTGGTTACATTTAGCAACTAAGTTTTGTGGAACTGATGATGAACCGTGAAGAACGATTGGATAATCACCGAAACCAGCTTCTTTAAGAGCATCTTTGATTTCTTTAAGTCTATCGAAGTCAAGTTTAGCTTCACCAGCGAATTTGTAAGCACCGTGAGAAGTACCGATAGCGATTGCTAATGAATCACAACCAGTTTGTTTAACGAATTCAACAGCTTCTTTAACGTTTGTATATTTAGCATCTTTAGCATCAACGTTTACGTCATCTTCAACACCTGCTAATTTACCAAGTTCAGCTTCAACTGAAACTCCTCTTTCATGAGCGTATTCAACAACTTTCTTAGTAACTGCAACGTTTTCTTCGAATGGGAATCTTGAACCATCAATCATAACTGATGAGAAACCACCGTCGATACAAGCTTTACAAATTTCGAAGTCTGCACCGTGGTCTAAGTGTAATGCGATAGGTACTGTTGTTGTTGCTAATGCTGCTTCAACTAATTTGATTAGATAAGTTTGGTTAGCATATTTTCTAGCACCAGCAGAAACTTGTAAGATGATTGGTGAACGAGTTTCTTCAGCTGCTTCTGCAATACCTTGCAAAATTTCCATATTGTTAACGTTGTAAGCACCGATAGCGTATCCGCCAGCTAATGCTTTTTTGAACATTTCTTCTGTTCCTACTAATTTTCTTTCGCTCATTATAAGCCTCCTTCTAAATTGTACAAATTTATTATGATTTTAAAGTACTATAAAAATAACTGCAATACAAGCAATATTCTAATTTTTTTTATATTTTGAAAAGGCTTGTTATTAGTGCATTTTTGATACCTTTTTATTGTTGAATTTTGTAAGGCATGTTAAAATAAAATTATGGATATGATTAAAGTTTTAAAGAAGAATATAAAAGTTATTCTTACGTTATTGTGTTTGTTGTGTGTTCCAATATTTGCGAGTGCCAAAACTGCATACGTTTATAGTATTATTGATTTTTATGATGTATTAAATGATTACAGTATAAATAAGATGTTTTTATATAATAATATTAGATTGCCTCAAGATATAGAAATTACAGATACTCGTTCTTTAACTGTAAATGGTAATGGATATGATTTCAATATAAATTCACATAGTTATGGAATGTCTATTGATAAAAAAATGAATTTTAACAATATGACCATAAAAAATGCAACTGGTTCTAAAGGGTTGTCATTAATAGTTATGAATGGTGGAACTTTATCACTTAATAATGTTGAATTTGTAAATAATAACATTCATTCTGATGCAGTCGCTTTGATTTTTAATGTAGGTAATTTGAATTTATCAAATACAATTTTTAGAGATTTGGCAGATGGTTATTCTGGTTATGATATTAGTAATCATAATATAGTTAACATGACAAAAAGTTATGTACAATTTAAAAATGGAATTATTGGTGATGGTGTTGTAAATATAAAAGGTGCAAAAGTTTTGTTTGCAGAAAATGCAATTTTACAACAATCTAGGGTTAATATATCAAAAGGAAGATTAGCCATTGCAAATAGTGATAATTTGAAAGTAGATAAACTTGTTAATAATGTAAAACAAGGGCTATATTTAGATGATGGAACGTTATCTAATACAGATGTTTTAGGTAAAGGTTCAACAGTTATTCAAGGTAATGTTGTTCTTGATAGTAGTGCAAATATTGCACAAACAATTTTGTTACCAACTTTTGTTGATAAAGAAGAATCTATTGAAGTACCTGTTGTTAGAGATGAAACAGGTAAAATCTTGGTTTACAATGGACAAATAGATTCTGATGGAAATATAACAGGTGCTATAATTGTTGATTTGTCAAAATATGATAAAAGGAAATTGGTAAATTCAACTTATTTAGCAACTATTACAGTTCCAGCAAATTCATTGACTACTAATGCAGATTCTTTAAAGGGAATAATTTTAAACGATGCAAATATTAAATTGACAGGTGGTACTATTACAAAATCAATTAAAGGTATTGGTAATATAAATATTATTGGTGATGTTGTAAATAATGCAAAAATATATCAAGATATAATCATTGATCCAGTATCTTTTGAAAATGGTGCTGATGAAAATGGTAATTTGTACGATAATACAAGATCTTATTCATTAACAACAAATGCTGGTTTATTAGATAAGAAAATTGATATTATTAATAGTGGTAATTTGATTCTTACCGGTGGTATATTATCAACGTATGTAAAAGGCTCTGGTAAGATTGTTATAGCAGAAAAAAGTAAGGTTTATAATAATTCATTAATAACAACAAATGTTTTGATAAATAATAATTCTTTGCTTGTTACAAATGCATCTAATTTGCAAGATGATGTTGAAAATAATGGGTATTTACAATTCGTAAGTGGTACTTTAGGAACAAAAAGTAACGGTGATAGTTTAGAAATCGGTGGTTCTGGTTATACTCAGATTTTAGGTAAAGTTATAAGTAATGCTTTAATTAGTCAACAAATAGATGTTTCTAAAAAAGGTAATTTTATTATTAGTGGTGATAATATTGGGAATGTTATATTTAATCAAGGAACATTGAATATTAATGGTGGTGTATTAAATATTGAAACTCCATCTAATTTAGATTTTGTTATTCAAAATACAAAGAATTTGAATATTTTATCGGGTGCAAATATTCAATCTGAAATTAATAACTGGTCTAAAATGGTTGTTTCTGATTCTACTATTTCTGGAGATGGCTCAGATTCGTTGATAGAAAATTATAAGACCTTAAATATTAAATCTTCAAAAACAGGTGTTAATTATATTCAAAATGTTGATGGGAATGCTATACTTAACGCTTCACAAGGTAAAAAATATGTTGGAAATGTATCAATTTCCGGAAATGCAATTTTTGAAAATAATAATAGTGGTGAAAGTGTATTAGTCAATTTTAATAATGGTGCTAAATATAAACCTAGTATAACATTGACAGGTACTTTGGATATGAATAATATTGCAGGATGTCAAAATAGATTTATTTCTAATAAATCAGAGTCTGGAGGTGCAATATTAAATTATGGTGCTAATTTAACCTCAAAAAAATATGTTTTTGAAGAAAATAGTGCAACTTATGGTGGTGTTATTTATAATCAAAATGGTAATATAACTGATAGCAGTTCTGTATTAATAGGTTCTTATACAGATAATGGTTCATATTTTTATAAAAATAATGCGACATTTGGTGGAGTGATTTACAATAATCAAGCAGTTGCAAAAATTACAGGTTCTACATTTAAAGAAAACTCTGCTACAACTACTGGTGGTGTTATTTATAATGAAGGTAATTTAAATATTTCTAATTCTAAATTTGTCACTAATACTGCTGAAAATGGTGGTGCTATTTACAGTGGTGAAAATTCAACAACCAAAATAGTTGGTTCGACTTTTGAAAATAATTCTGCATCAAATGCTGGTGGTGCTATTGCAATAAAAGATGGTGTTTTAAATACTGTTATTTCTAGTTCAAAATTTGAGGGAAATTCTGCAAAATATGGTGGAGCAATATATGTTGGTAAACAATCTATTTTACAGATAGTTGATTCAAGTTTTATAAATAATACTGCATCAAGTCAAGGCGGGGCTATATTTGTTGATGAAAATTCTATGGTTAATATATTGACTCAAAAATCAAATATTTTGTTTGAAGGAAATAAAGCAAATGGTAGAGCAAATGCAATTCATTTGAAAAATGCAAAGTTGAACTTGCAAGCAGGTAAAAAACGACAAATTACAATCAATGATACTATTTCAGGTAAAGGTGAAATAACAACAAGTGGTAATGTTTATATCGCTAACAAAACAGATATAGAAGCAGGTAGTGATATTACAATTACTCAAGGTTCTGGAAAATTAAGTATAATGAATGAAAAGAGTTTGCAAAAAGCGTCATTATCATTAAATGGAACTAGTGAAACAAGCATTTCCAACGGAGCCGTACGCACGTTATCTCTAAAAACCTTAACCTTAGCCGACAATACAACATCAAACATATCAATAGATATGGACTTGAAAGGCAAAACAAGCGATAAGATAACAGCAGAAAACGTTGTAGGAAACGGTACATTGAATGTATCAAAAGTTAATATGACAA
>JBNMJS010000036.1:0-17783 GCA_050873965.1 Cyanobacteriota bacterium
GTATGACACAGTTTTCGTCATTCTGAGTAAAGGGAGCAGAGGCACGAACGAGTGTGAGAGGTGAAAATTTATAATCAAAAACCACGCTTTTTGATTTAAATTTGAACGGTGCCGTTTATTGCGACCAAAAGAAGCGAAAAATATATAGATATTGAAATAAAATCAAAATGTTATTTAATAGTCATGCTGAATTTATTTCAGCATTTCTTTTGAATAGATTCTTTACTTTTTTCAGTCACAACAAAAAGACCTTGTTTTAAACAAGGTCTTTTTGTTAAATATATTTCTAAATAACTCCTACTTAGCACAGCAACAAACATCTGGTGCGATATGCTTGTAGAAATCATTTTGTTGTTCAAACTGATAACCAACATTGAACAATAATGATTCTTTCAATTGAGGAGTCATTATTTGTAAACCAATTGGCATACCGTCTGAATCAAATCCAGCAGGAATACTCATTGCAGGGATGCCAACTAAATTTGCACAAATAGTTGCAATATCAGTTAAATACATTGCAAGTGGATCTTCTGTTCTTGCACCCAAATCAAACGCTGTATTTGGACAAGTTGGAGAAATCAATGCATCAACTTTTGAGAATACTTCATTAAATTCATCAGCAACTAATCTACGCATTTGTTGTGCTTTTTTGTAATATGCATCATAATAACCTGAACTCAATGCATAAGTACCAAGCATTATTCTACGTTTAACTTCATCACCAAAACCTTCTGCTCTAGACTTGCAATACATATCAATCAAGTTTTCAGCATTAGCAGTTCTGTGTCCATAACGAACACCATCAAATCTTGCTAAGTTAGAACTACATTCAGCAGTTGCAAGAATATAATAAATACCGATTGAATATTTCAATTTTGGTAATGATACTTCAACAACTTCTGCACCTAATGATTTGTAAACATCAACTGCGTGTTGAACAGCTTTGCGAACATCTTCAGAAACAGCATCTGTCATCAAATCAGAGATAACACCGATTTTCTTACCTTTCAAACTATCATTCAAATGTCCTGCATAATGTTCAACAGGTATGTTCAAAGATGTTGAATCGTGAGAATCATAACCTGAAATAACTTCTAATAACAATGCTGCATCTTCAACAGTTCTAGCGAATGGTCCAATTTGGTCAAGAGATGATGCAAATGCAATCAAACCATATCTAGAAACTCTACCATAAGTAGGTTTCATACCAACCAAACCACAGAAACTTGCTGGCAAACGGATACTTCCACCAGTATCAGAACCAAGTGCTAAAGTTGCTTCACATGCTGCAACAGATGCTGCAGAACCACCTGAAGAACCACCAGGAACTTTGTTTAAGTTCCAAGGATTGTGAACTTTTCTGAATGCTGAGTTTTCGTTAGAAGAACCCATTGCGAATTCATCAAGGTTTGCTTTACCAACAACAGGGATACCGTTATCTAACAATTTTTGAGTAACAGTTGCGTTGTATGGAGAAACAAAGTTTTCTAAAATTTTGCTTGAAGCAGTTGTTTTAGAACCAACTAAATTCATATTATCTTTTAATGCCAATGGAACACCTGCTAATAGTGGTAATTCTTGACCATTAGCAACCATTTCATCAACTTTTTTTGCTGTATTTAAAGCGATTTCGTCAGTAACAGAATTGAATGCACAAATTTTGTCATCAACTTCATCAATTCTAGATAAAGCAGCCTTTGTCAATTCTGTAGCAGAAACTTCTTTATTTGCAATCATTCTGCTTTGTTCAGCAGCCGTCTTCTTTAAAATTTCTTCCATTATTCACCTCATAATCTATAAAAAAATTATAACAAAAAAAATTTTCTTGCACAAATCTAACAAGAACTTGGGGTACGTATAACATGAAAAACTTTTAGCCTATATTTCATCAATAGAAATTATACCTAACTTCATAGCAGTAATAACAGCCTGAACTCTACAATCAACTTTCAATACATTGTATATAACTTCAATATGTGACTTAACTGTATGTAAAGTAATCGCTAATTTTGAGGCAATCTCTGAATTGCTAAACCCTTTGCCTATTAACAATAAAACTTCTTTTTGTCTTTCTGTTAACCTACTATTCATCTCGCAAAATCCTCTAAATATTAAACAATACAATATACCCGAATGGATATCAGCCACTTAACCGATATAAACTATAATATTTAAAATTATTTTACAATAAAATTGTCAAAATACGCATAAATAAAGTATTTTTCAGCAATATAATTAATTTTAAAAATTTTTATTTTTTCTCAAATTTATTAAAAATAAACTACAAATTCGTTAACATTTATTAACATTCTTGTTATTTTTTAAACATTTTTAAAATTTTAAACAAATTTTGAATACTAAAAAAGCAGTTATTGCTAACTGCTTTTTTATTTATTCTTTGATATTCATGTTTGATTGTTAAATTACACCTTGATTTCTCAATTCTTCGAACAATTTTATTGCATCTGAAGAACTTAAACCAGTTGCTTGAGTGAAAGCGGCAGCAGCTGTTCGTCGTTCTTTCTTAGCTGCTTTATATTCATCATATTCTTTCTTTTGAGTTGCAGATTTATTTGTACCAAATAATTTTTGGAAGAATGTTCGTGATTTCTGATTAGCACCAAGTTGCGATTTAGATGCAACATATTCTTTCTTTTCTTTATCAACTTTATTAACACTATCAGTTAAAGCTTTTGTAGTTTTAACCAATTCCGTATCTTGTAAATCTTTTGTTAGTTGTTCTAATTCTTTTTCAGTTTTTTGTTTTTTAGTTTTAAGTTCTGAAATTTCTTTTTTCTTTGCATCTATTTCTTTATCTACTTGAGATTTTCCTCCGTCTTTTGTCGTTACAGAATCTAATTTATCTTGCCAATCTTCTTTTTGCGCTTGTAAACTTTTTAATTCTGAATTATAAGCAACTACAGATTTTCCAGAACTTTCAGTAGTATCTTGTGTTGAATACTTATTAACCTCATCAGTTGCCTCAGCAATAGCTTGTTCAATCGTTTGACCATCAGAAACGCCCAAGTCAGATAAAGCTGTTTTCTTATCTGCTTTTGCTTGATTATATTCTGTTTGAGATTTTAAATACTTCGTTTTTGCAGTTGAAATATCTGATTTCATTTTATCAATATTAGCTTGATCGGCTTGCATACGTGCAGTATCTACTTCTAGTTCTCCTGTTTCTTTATTTTTTTGAGTTTTATAATTATTTTCATTCAAAGACGCAGTTGGGTTTCCATCTGCATCAAATTTAATAGTTACAGGTTTTAAACCACCAGTTTGATATGTTGCAGACTGTGCTGAATCATAACTAGTCTTAGCACTATTCATTTCACGTTCTTTTGTATTGATATTTGAATCAAGTTGTTTTATTTTAGATTGCCCTTTTGTCAATTTATCTAATTTTGCCTGAGCCTGATTATATTTTTGAACAGTGCTACCATCAATATCATTACCACTAGAATCAGCAACACCATTATCTTTATTCAATTGAGCAATTTGACTATCAATATCACTAATTTTAGCCTTTGCTTTTGCGCCATCTGCACCAGCCTCTTCTTTTTTATCTAATAATGCTTGTAATTCTTCCTTGGCTGTTGCCAACTTACTATCAATGTTAGATAAATCTTGCTTTTTAGAAACATAATTATTAATTGTTTTAGAAGTTTTGGTTGCTTGTTCTGCATTAGCTTCATTTCTTACATTTTTACCACTAACAGCAGCCATAAAACCTAATTCGGCAAAACTAAAAATAGTATCTAAAGCATTAGAAGAAGTACATGAAGATGAACTAAATGGATTAGCATTAATGCCTGTACCACTAATGTTCAAGCCTTTCATATAATTTGCTTTATATGAATCAGCCATACCACCGAAATCGATATTATATGCTTGATATAATTTCAACCTTTTAGGTAACATTACAAGCTCTCCATGCTCTTCTTGTCGTAATACTCCGTAATCAGATGTTTGAGTTTTTTATTTTGCTCTTACATCTTCTCACATGTATATAAAGTATTTTCTGAAACCCCGATTTCATCATGGTTTCAAACCGTTACAAAAGTTAACATGTGTTTTTACATGAAGTTTTGTAACACAACAACTATGCTATTCATGAGGTTTTATTATATTTATTTTTACAATTTTGTCACCGAATTATGTAACATATACAATTCCGAACTTGTTTCGGAATCTATTTTAAAATAGATACTGAAATAAATTCAGCATGACTATTACTTTTAAATTTGTAGGAAGTATATCAATTCACAAAAAGAAAGATTCTTCGCTTTTTCGGTCGCAATAAACGGCACCGTTCAAATTTAAATCAAAAAACGTGGTTTTTGATTATAAATTTTCACCTCTCACATTCGTTTGTGCCTCTGCTCCCTCTGCTCAGAATGACGCAAACTCCGTCATACTGAGGCTTTAGCCGAAGTATCTGTTTTATTACTAACTTAATAAGTTAAAAAGAAAATAAAAATAAATTAAATCAGACAAATTAAATCTATACAACATAGCACCTCATTGTCTAATATCATTCAACAACCTTTTTCAACAATAATCTTTTATCAATGAGGATTAAAAATGACAATCAAAAAATTTCTTAAAATCGCACTATTAACACTATTTATTACTTTCAACTTAAGCAATCCAATTTTTTGTGAAGAAATAAACCAACAACCAATAAAATTTCCTGACTATTCTCAAATCTACGTTGGCAAAGACAAATTTGAAACATTTAACCGAAAAATGTTTGACTTCAACCTAAGACTTAACAAATATGCACTCCGTCCAATACACATTTTGTGGGCATCAATAATGCCTAAATATGGAATGGATAGAATTTCAAACATAACAAAAAATATAGAATTCCCTATAAGATTTGTTAGCACACTTCTACAACGTGACTTCAACGCAACAAAAAACGAAAGCATCAGATTCATAACAAACTCAACTATTGGGTTAGGTGGAATGTTTGATGCTGCCAAGCACATATTCAAGCTTGAACCAGTACAAGAAAACATGGAACAAGCACTTGCAAAATGTCACGTAAAATCAGGTTGCTATCTCGTCATGCCAGTAATCAATTCAACAACACCACGTGACATACTCGGCAGAATACTAGATGCAATGCTAAACCCGTCTTCGTACATTGCAACACCTGCCATTGCAGCCATAAAAGCAGCAATAATGGTAAACCGTACATATTTTATGCAACCTATAATCCAAATGTTAGAAACAACATACGCTGATCCTTACGACATATCTAAAAAAATGTATGGATTGGAAAACTACATCAAATGTGCAAACCTTGATAGAATAAATCTTATCTCTAATTGGGTAAATGAAATCAACCCACTATCAAACAAAAACAAAGAAACACACCCACAAGAAAACATCAATGTAAACTCAAACATTGTTGAAACAGGGTTAGCCTCAAATATCGACAATGAAATTCATACAACAGATATTTTGCAAGGCAGAGCAGCTGAAACAAATATTCTGTTAAAAGAACACGTAAAAAAATACGACCTTGAAAATATCAAACTCACACCAGATATAATATTAGAGAATTACAATCCACAAACACCTGTAATCGACTCAATGCGTACAGCACTATTAAATATTGATGGTATGGATAGCAAAATATGGGCTGATTTTTCATTATGGAACAGAGGTTTTTACAAACGTTTAAAAACAAGTTCTATAAATTTAACACAAGGTAAAACTAATTATAAATATAGATACCTATTGCAAAAGACTAAAAATTCACCGATTGCAGTAATTTATCCATCTATCGGAGAAAGCGTTATGTCAACGCATTCTGCAATGCTCGCCAAATTATTTTATGATAAAGGGTATTCAGTACTAATTTTAGGCAGTCATTTTCAATGGGAATTCGTAAAAAGTATGCCAGACAATTATTATCCTGGCTTGCCTGAACAAGATTGCAACTATCTTAAACTAGCAACTGACAAAATCATTACGTCATTAGAAACTAAATATAATTGTAAATTCAAAAACAAAACAACTATTGGTACATCATTTGGAGCAATGATGTGTCTATATATAGGACAAAAAGAATTCAATCCAAACGATGAAACTCAAAACAACAAATATATAGCAATCTGCCCTCCAATAGATTTGTTTTATGCAATGCAACAAATAGACAAAAATACAGAAGAATGGGATAAAAACCCCAATAACTTAAAAGAAAAAGTTGCAACAACTGCAGCAAAAATAATCCAATTATATAATACAAACAAAGATTTCAAAAATTCTGTCTTAACACTTCCATTCAATGATGAAGAAGCAAAACTTATAACAGGTTTCATACTTCATCAAAAATTATCAGATTTGATTTATACATTAGAAAATGCATCTAAATTAACGTCTAATAATATATATAGCAAAATAAATAATATGAATTACTTTGATTACGTAAACAAATATATTGTGAATTATGGAAACAAAAATATAAACGATATTATAAAAAGTTCAGGTTTAAAAAACATATCTGACTATTTGATGAATGCGAACAATTATAAGATTTATCACTCATTAGACGATTACTTAACAAATACAAAACAACTTCATCAACTAAAACTCTATACAGGGACAAAAACTGTATTATTTAATAACGGTGCTCATTTAGGATTTTTATATCGACAAGAATTTCTAAACGAACTAAACAAAGATATATCAAATTAAATTATCAATATAAAAAAGAACTCCGAGTATCAAAGAGTTCTTTTCTATATTTTATATATTAATATATAAATATATTCCTAGTTATTACTTAAAACAATTCTCAATGTTGCTAAGTTTTTGATTGATAACATTTTGTGTTTGTTTCTTTGTGCTTTTGAAATTTCAAAGATTCTAATTATTCTTTGAATTTCATCAATATCTTTTTGTGATTCAATTTTATATACATTTTCAATTGGGTCAGCTACTACAGACATCATCGCGTTTAATTCTGATTCTTTCATCCTAAATTCCTTATCAAAATATTCTCTATACTTTAATAAAGTTTTTTTCTTCATGATAATTGCCTTTTTTTGTTACTAATATTAAGAAATATTTCATTCTTAATATAAAATACCTCTAAACCCCTAATATAACGGACAAAATAATTATATCATTTCGTTTTGATAAGTGTCAATTAACTCCTTGTGTAATTTTACATTATGTACTCTGATATAATCAACGTGATGTTCTATCGCCAAAGTATTCAATGCCAATGTGAATATATCTTTTTCCTCATTAGATTTATCAGCCATATTCAACATGCTTTTTCTGGAAATCCCTGTCATTACAGGATAACCGAAAGAATAAAGTTCTTCTATTCTATTTATGATTCTAAAATTGTCTGCTCTATCTTTATCAAAACCTATTCCCGGATCAATAATCAAATTTGTTATGCCAACTTGTTTTGCCAATTGTATTTGCTTATTCAAATCTAAAAATATATCATCCATTATGTTTTCATAAACTGTTTCTGACGACATATTTACAACATTTTTGGAATGTTGCAATATTAATATCGCATTGTTTTGGGCAACAACATTAGCCATGTTTGCATCATATTTTAATCCTGATACATCATTAATAATTGTTGCACCATTATTCAAACATTCCTCTGCAACAACAGAACTTCTTGTATCAATACTGATTGGAACATTAAACTGTTTTCTTTTCGCATATTCCAAAACAGGTAATATTTTTTTTAATTGAATTTCTGCACTAACAGGCTCTGCATTTGGTTTTGTAGATTCTGCTCCAATGTCAATTATATCTGCACCATCTGCAACTAACTGTTCAAAATGTTCACAAGCTTTTTCTGTTGAATCATATTTTCCACCGTCAGAAAAAGAATTTGATGTAATATTCAATATCCCAACAAGTTTTGTTTTATTATGTTTCTCAAATAGTTGGCTTAAAATATTTTCACCCAAAATAGATAAAGAAAAAGGTTGACCTTTTAACTTATGAGCGATTTTACTCAATTGTGAAAAACTTCCACATAATATAACATCACTAAATTCAGTATTTCCTGTAATTGTTTCTCTATGTACTGCACAATCTGCACCAACAGTCAATGCAATCTGTTTTAAAATATTTGCTTGTGCAATTTTTAAATTATAAATCTTTAAATTTTTATGCAAAAATTTATCAGAAAATTTATATCTATATGATTTATCAAAACCAATTATTTCTAACTCATGTTCCCAATTGGCATTGTTGATACTTTTAATAATAAAATCAGAATTTGACATCAAAAGGGTATCCTTATCTTATTTCATCTTTATGGAAGAATTTGTAAAATTTTGTATTTTCATACCAATAGCAATATTTATCAGCATAAGGTTCTATTATGGCAAATACAACTGCCAATATTTT
This sequence comes from Cyanobacteriota bacterium, assembly GCA_050873965.1. Classification (GTDB taxonomy): domain Bacteria; phylum Cyanobacteriota; class Vampirovibrionia; order Gastranaerophilales; family Gastranaerophilaceae; genus UBA2883. Next base: position 8,407 of record JBNMJS010000036.1, read on the forward strand.
AAGCGAAATTCCACCAATATGAATTACACCCAATGCTACAACATAAACCAACAATATAATTGCAATATCTTTGCCTAAAAAATTCATAATATTTTGCCAGTTTAGATACAAATAATATGCGATAGAACAGCCAATAATTAATGAAATAAATTTTCTCATAAATCACCCTTAAATAAAAACCGTGCCACTACCTATCGACAGGTATGAAATACTGCTTCTGAAAATAATATCTACTTCTTAATGATATAATACCCATAATGATTGCCTTAGTGCTGCTGTGTTTCCACCCTGACACGGTTCGACAGATTATGCCACTATATATTAAGTTATCAACAATACTACAATCATAGACAATACCCACACAAGCCTCACAGTAGGCTCTGCACCTCGCTAAGCGTTCGAGTCGAGAGATTCGCTATGTCCCCGTGGAGCACGGTCTATTTTTATATTAGCATAAATAATATATTTGTATATTATCCTAGTTACATATATGTTACATTCATATAAAATTGTGTTATTATAATCTTATGAGGATGATATTATTTATAATCAGTTTTTGTGTATTGATGCAAACTGCAGTCTTTGCTGATGAAGTCATTAATGCTGAAAACACAGAAATTAATAACTCAACTGCCGTTGTTAGTGTTTATTCAGAAAACGGTAAATTCGGACTAAAAAAAGATAATGGTGAAATCGTAACAAAACCTATTTATAAAAAATTAATTAAAGTTGGTAATACATCTTGGATTGTTTTGCATAAAACAAAATATGGTTTGATAGATGCCAACGGTGATTTCTTAATTTTACCTAAGTATAGAAATGTTGATAGGATACGTGGTAAATATGTAAAATTCGGCAATGATAACGATTATGGATTGTATGACGAATATGGAAACACTATTATTCAACCTGAATATTCTTCTATAGATATATTGTATGGTAACATGTTTTTAACTTGCAAGAACTATCGTTATGGTGTTGTTGATATTGATGGTAACACTATTTTAGAAAACGAATTTGATGATATTTATATGCCTAAATCAAATGTTATGATGGTTCAATATCAAGGTAATTGGTGCTCTATTGAAACAATTTCCGGCAAAGAAGTTACTTTACCATTTGATATAAATGACATGTCAGGTGATAAAGATTTCAAAATAACAAATTTGGTTGTTAATACTGGTGTTGCATCAGGATATTCAGTTGTAACATTGACCGATTATGTATTAAAACTTCTTTCATCAATATCACCTGCTTATGAAGCAACAATTGATGAATTAATGTTTTCTCAAGGTGCAGAAACAATTTCAATCTTTATGAGATTATCATGGATACCAAAATTTCCATTTGTATATGTAAAACATTACTATAAAATCGTACGTTGCCCTAACAATGGACCTCTTGCAAATACACGTAATAGTTTAAAGAAACAGTTACGCTAATTATTTATTGTTAGTTTTACACTAAATAGCATGTTTAATAAGTTTTGTATGAAGTTTTGTTAAGCCCAAAACATTGATTATACCTAAAAAATGCATTTTTTATAGAAATTTAAAATAAAAGTGTTGACTTATTTTTATAATGTGTAATAATAATAAAGTACTCTTTAAGTGTACATCAAACACTAAATAATATTTAAAAACGCAAAAATTTTGAACTCCTAAAATAGATATAATAAACACTAAAAGACCATTAGGATGCAGAAAACAATCCACTCACAAGAGTGGTTTTTTTTTGCACATTTTTATTTTTTAAATAGACAAAAAAAAAGAGCCGTCCGGCTCTGAAAATTTGTGAAGTGTAGTGTGTGTGTAGAAAGAAACTTTTGTCTTTTTCTTTTAGTCCTCGTCCCAATTTCTTTGGGTTTCCTCGTGCAGTTTCTTCTCTTTATACTCTGTACATGTATATAAACACATTCCGTCATTCAAAATTGATTAATTTTGTATATATTTTGTATATATCGTTACATGTCTTAACATGGGGTATCAAAAACAAGGTTAAGGTTGAGGTTGTTGATGGCTTAGCACCTAAAGGTAAAGCAGTAGAGGGTTATACTAAACTAGCTGAAACTCAGGGCAAGAAAATGCCTAAGAACCTTCAAAATAAAATAGATAAACAAAACCTTAAAGTAACAAAACTTCAAGACAAATTAACAATGTTAGAAGGTGGTAATGCACCTGTAACTGATGAGATTGATTTAGTCAGAGAAGAATTAAGAATTGCTAAAAATGAACTCTCAGACCTTCAAAAAGAGGCTAAGGGTAAAACTATAGCAAAGAACATCACTATTTATATTGATAAAAATGCACCTAACCCTTACGCAACCTTGCGTGGAGAGTTGGAACATTCAAGAGATATGGCTCTTGGTACAGTTCCAAAGCACGCAGACGTTGCAGGTAGTGGGGAACATTTCAGCAGATATGTTGGAGATAATGAAGGTGAAGTTGCTCCAAATTATACTTATAAAAAGTCTGAGGGTAGAGCAAAGGCACTCGAAGGTCAACAAGTTGCTAATGATACTTTACAAAATGAAGTCTTTTCAGAAAATGTAAAACAACTTGAAGATTCTTCTTTACAAAATGACATGAATCCTTCACAAGTTGCTGAAAATAGTATAAAATATAATCAGGAGAATATAGATGGACAAAGAACAGATACAAACCTTAAAAGAACAATTAGCCCCACAGCTAGCTCAAACCAAATCAGTAGAGGAGAGGTTGGAATTGATGGACAAAATAGCAAAACAATATCCGAAAATGACAGGGAAGGAAACAATGGAAATAGGCTTTTCATACGAAGAAATGATTTATGGATAGTTGATTCAAATTCTAAAAATACTTTTAATATAAATAAAGTTTCAAAAATAGGTTATAAAGAATTATCACAGGATATAGAAAGTGGTAATTCTTTTTATAATGCAATATCCCAATCTAAAATAGATTCAGGAGATTTAGGAGCTTCAGTACATACTTATACCCCTGAAGAATATTCTCAAATGAGGTGCTTTTTATCAGAAGATGGTTTAAGTGGTGTTGCTATAAAACCTGATGGAGATATTGTATCTGTGTTTGTTAATCCAAATGCAAATTTTGGAACAATACTTAGAAGAGGTCATGCTTTAGTAGAATTAGCAAAAGAGCAAGGTGGAACAAAGCTGGATGCTTTTGATACTTATTTACCTGATTTTTATAAGAAACATGGATTTGAAGAAACAGGGCGAGATGGCTGGAATGAACAATATAAGCCTGAGGGCTGGGATAAAGACTTTTATAAAGAATATAACAATGGTGAACCTGATGTTGTGTATATGGCTCTTAAAGAAGAGAAATTACCTATTACAGAACCACAACAACTAAAAATAGACTTTAATACCAAAGCAATCACCGAAGCAGCAACAACTGATGACGTAGTCAATGGTGTTGTTGACGGTGCTATAAAGCTAGATAGTAAAGAGGCTGTTGATACTTTTATAAATAAAACAATTACTAGCGATATAGAAATCTCAGGCAATGATTGGAGAGCAGCTGCAAATGATGCTGATAGTTATTTAGCTCAAAGGCTTTCAGGTGAGTATGGGGATATTGATAGTATTCAAACAGCATTTAATAATGGTGATGTAAAAACTGTTGAAACCATTGCTAGAAAGATGTTAGCTGTTGGTAAGATTGCTGGTGAATTAGTTGACAGATTAAATCTACTTAAGAATAACGGAGATTTAACAACTCAATATAATATTCAAAAAGCCTTAGATACCTTCGCACTTTATGATAAGGAACTAGGTTCTGCTTTTGGTAGAAGTTTGAATCTAAGAAAGTTTAGTAATAAGGTTAATCAGGTTTTCTCTGATGGTGTAGGTCAAGCCTCACAATATGGAATAACAAATATTGTTGATGTTTTAGATACACAGATAAAAGCATTAATAGCACTATTAAAAAATAATTTATAAATATCAGAAATAATTCATTACGTTAACCAATTCTAATGTTCATAATGGTAGTTATACTCAAAAAATAGAAAATGCCTACATAAAAATCTTAGAGTAAAATTATAGATTATAAGAAAGTATTAGAGAAACTGATAACACTACAAAATTAAAAGAGGTAATAATATGAACATCAATGAACCAATACAATTTGCAAGATACCCTAAACTAAGACTAATCAGAATATCAAAACAAACCTTAGCTGCAGCACTGAGAGGAACTAGAAATCCAATGGTTGAATTATGGATTGATAACTCAGACCTATCTGAAATAGTAATCAAAGATAGTTACACAGAAAATCACGTAAAAACCGGTAGATAATGAGTTTAATACGCTTATAAAGCATTTAAAAACTGGCAAACTATAATTAGAAAGATAGTTTTATAAATAGTGAATCTTAAGCAATCGGGAAAGTGTTTAGTTTTATTGGTGTTTGTTGCCTCTTCCCATGTCTAAAGAAATGTAGTGTCAGAATTATCCTTTTTATCCTTTTCTTATCCTTAAAATTATCCTTTTTTCCTTTCATTCTCTGCATTTTGCCCTCAATCTCGCACGCTGTTTAGGTTTTAAAAAGGATAAAAAAAGGATAAGAACATTACATTTGAAGAGGTTTTATTTAAAAATTTCCCACTTGTCGGAAACCCATTTAAAATGCATATTTCCACGTTTAAAAATATTTAAGGGAAGCAACATTTTTATCTCAAAAAATGTAATCTTAAGCCCAAATGTAATGTTAGAGAAAATTTTTAAAAATCGTTTAAAACTCTTTTAAAATAAGGTTAAAGAACATTTTTGTTGAAAATGCTTTTCCGGATGAAATGTTAGAAATAACTATTACATTTTTTGAATAACAATTAGTAAAATGTAATTTAAAAATGTAATGTTAAATGTAATCTTAAAATCAAAAATTCAATTTTAACATTACATTTTTACTCGACAACTTCTGACACATTTCCCCTAAACCGACTTCCAATTTAATAACTTTAGAGTGATAGATGGAAGCATGAAAGATATGCTCAAAAAATTTAATACCACCGAAACTTGGATAGATGTTGAAACTTTAGCCAACTTAAAAGGAGTTTCAAAGCGAGCAATCAGGTTAAGTTTTAACAGTAAAAATTCAAATTATGAAACCAAAATTGAAAACGGCAAAGGTGGAAAGTTGTATAAAATAAGATTATCAAGCATTGAAGAAGAGTTACAAATAAAATATATTCACGAATATTATGATACACTTTCAACCACTAATAATATTATTGAATTACACAATTTTGAACCTAAAGCAGAAAAAATCATTTCCTTTAAACAAAGAGAACTTGCACTTGCAAAATATGATTTAGTCAAAATTTGGGAGAATTACAGGTTAGAGCAAAAACAAAAAGGGACTTCTAAAAAAGTTGCTGATAGCGAATTTCTAACAACATATAACACAGGTTTATTGTATTCAAAAATATTCAATGTTTTAGGGAATATCAGTATCGGAGCATTATATCGTTGGAAAATGTTATTAGATAAAAATCCCGATTGGACAACATTAGTCGGAAATTACAATTACACAGCAAACGGTTGTTACAGAACAAGTCTTAATGAAAATGAGATTAAAATATTTTTAAATATACTTTTATCCCCGAATAAATTTTCAATCGGCAGGGCAATATCATTAACTCAATATATTCTAAAAGAAAAGAATGCCGAAAATATCCCTACAGAAGTTACATTTAGAAGATATGCAAAATGGTACAAAGCAAATAATTTAGATAAATGGACTCTTGCTCGTGATGGAATGAAAGCATTAAAAGATAAAGTTGAACCATATATTGTAAGAGATGTAAGTATGCTTGAAGTCGGACAAGTTCTGATTGCTGATGGGCATACTTTAAATTTTCAAGTAATCAATCCGTTTACCGGCAAACCTTCAAGAGCCACATTAATAGGTTTTCTTGATTGGAAGTCGGGTGGACTTGTCGGATATGACATTATGCTTGAAGAATCAACTCAAAATATAGCTTCCGCTTTAAGAAATGCTATTTTAAATATAGATAAAATTCCTGAATATGTTTATCAAGATAATGGTCGTGCTTTTAAATCTAAATTCTTTAATGGCGATAGTAAGTTCGAAGAATTAGGTTTTACAGGGGTTTATAAAAAGCTGGGGATAGCACCTGTTTATGCAACTCCATATAATGCTCGTGCAAAAGTTATTGAGCGATTCTTTTTAGATTTTCAAGAAAGTTTTGAAAAATTAATGCCAAGTTATATCGGCACAAGTATTGAAAATAAACCTGCGTATATGAATAGGAATGAAAAACTCCATAAACAAATTCACGCACAAAAAGCGAATTTTGTTCCGACTATTGAACAAGCATTAATCTTAATCAAAGAATGGTTAAAGTTTAAACATTCACAGCCTTGCCCTAACAATAGAAATAAAACTATTGCACAAATGTTAGCAACTATTCAAAAACAAAATATTGATGAATCACAGCTTGATGATTTGATGATGGATACTGTTGTAAAACACATTGGCAGAAACGGTATAAGATTTTTAAAAGCAGATTATTTTAATGATGCACTTTACGGAATAAGAGGAAAATGCGTTGTTAAATACAGTTTAAACGACCTTTCGTATATAAAAATATATTCTATGAAGGGCGAATTTTTATGCAGAGCAGACAGAGTAACTGCAACTCATCCTCTTGCTCATTTGTTGGGTGATGTGAAAGATATAGAAGATTACAAGCAAAAAATCAGGAAACAAAAACAATTACAAAATAAGACAATAAAAGCTGTCAAAGAACATTTTTCACTTGAGGATATTGATTTAATTAAATCAAAACTTATTGATGCAGAAATTTCAAAAGAAGAATTAATAATTGAACAACCTGCAATTGAAAAACAAGAAGTTAAAAAAGAAAAAACAAAACAACCTGAAAACTATGTTCAAAACCGAAAACGACCAATATTTAAAGATAACTACGAACGCTATGAGTGGCATATGAAAAATGGGTGCATCGGTAATGAAGATAGGCAATGGTTGAGTGAGTACATAAGATCGGAGGAATTTAAAATTATCTATGAGAAATAGTCTAATTAAAACAAAAAATGTTAAACGGTTTATATCCTTAATGGATAACCTTCAAAAAGCACCGTCAAATGTGGCAAAAATGGCTCTTGTTTATGGAACATTCGGGCTTGGTAAATCACAAACAATAATGTGGTGGGTTACAAATAATGATGCAATTTACATAAGATGTAACCATAATATTTCTCCCAAATGGTTATTAACTGAAATTGTAAAAGAACTTGATGAAGTTCCTTGCTATACTTCACAGAGATTATTTGAACAGATAGAAGATAAATTAAAACATAATCCGAAAATACTTGTTGTTGATGAGATTGATTATCTGTTTTCAAACAGACACACAATAGAAACTTTAAGGGATATTCACGATAAGTTGAGTATCCCTATTTTATTGGTTGGAATGGAATTAGCTGATAAAAAGCTACAAAAATACGGACATATAAACGATAGGATTTTTACAAAACTCAGGTTTGAAAAATTATCCAAAGATGATTTTAAAGAAATTATTGAAACCTTATCCGAAGTAAACTTTTGCGATAAAGCAATAAAATATATTGCAAACAGAAATCTACAGTTCCGGCAAGTTGTAAAAATAATAGTAAAGTCGGAACAATTAGCACAAACAAATAAATTAAGGGAAATAACAGAAGAAATAATCAAAGGAGTTATTGATGAAGAATAAGGTTCTAAAATTATGCAAACGCTTGAATAAAGTTACAGCATCAGAAATCGCACCGATATTAATGCTTGATGAAAAAGAGGTTTCTGATATTTTAAATGAATTGGTTAATGAAGATAAGCTGACAGTTAGAGAGGATTTAATTTATTTTTATAAGGAGGTTGAAAGGAAAACTCCACTCCCATTGTTTTTTGAATACAGAGAAAAAGAAGAAATTGAGTTATTAATTAGATGTTTTAGTTGTGAAATTCCAAGTGTAAAAGCAAGTTGGCTATTAAAAATAAAAGAACCTGTGATTTGCAGATTTTATTCATATTTTAGAGAGCTGATTTACAATAAACAATTAAAAGAATTAAAGGTTTTGTTTAATAAAAGTCCGAAAATACCCTGCGAGAGAAATTTTGTGGGTGTTTTAAATTTTATGTATTATTACAATGGACAAACATATATTTCAAAGAAAAAATTATTACACAAACATACAGAAAAACCATTTTCCAAAATAGATATGCTGGAGTTTAAAAAAGATTATTCAAAATTAACAAGAAGAGTAAATCACAACAGTATGCAAAATCTTGTTCATTTACATTTAGCAGAGCAAATTTTTAGATTTAATCATAATTATGATAAAGTGTATGAGGAAATAACAAGATTTATTTAAAAATTTTGTATATAATTGAGTAATGGAAAATCAATTTCAAAAAGGCGAAATAGTAATATACACAAGCGAAGACGGCTCAATTTCACTTGATACAAAACTTGAAAACGATACTATTTGGCTTACGCAAAAACAAATGGCTGAATTGTTTGGAGTAAAAACACCGGCAATAAATAAACATTTAAATAATATTTATAATGAAGGCGAATTGGATAAAAACGCAACTGTTTCCATTTTGGAAATAGTTCAAAAAGAAGGTAATAGAGATATTTCAAGAAAAATTGCATTTTACAATCTTGATGCAGTAATTTCTGTGGGGTACAGAGTAAATTCTTCTCGAGCAACTCAATTCCGTATTTGGGCGACAAATACATTAAAAGAATATCTTACTAAAGGTTATGTTATCAATGAAAAAATGTTGAAGGATCAACAATGTAAAATTCAAACTCTACAATCAACCGTAAGCCTTTTAACAAGAAGTATTCAAAACCAAATTTCAACAGTTGACCAAGCGCAAGATGTTGCGAACATTTTAGATAATTTTGCCAAAGGTTTGGATTTATTAGACAACTTTGATCACAAAACCCTTGATACAAAAGGCGTTACTCAAAAAGAAGCTGTTGTTATTTCTGAAAGCGAATTTTTAAAAGTCATTGATAAAATGAAATCAGAATTTGCATCTGATGTTTTTGCAAACCCAAAAGACGGAAGTTTTGCAAGTTCTGTTAATCAGATTTACCAAACTTTTGGCGGGAATGATTGTTATCCGACATTAGAAGAAAAAGCCGCAATGCTTTTATATTTGATAACAAAAAATCATTCATTTTCTGACGGGAATAAACGTATTGCAGCAAGTTGCTTTTTGTATTTCTTAAATAAAAACAATATGCTCTATAAAAATAATTTACCAATTATCGATAACGGAACACTTTTTGCTTTGACTCTTTTGATAGCCGAAAGCAAACCTGAAGAAATGGAA
>JBNMJS010000037.1:0-16933 GCA_050873965.1 Cyanobacteriota bacterium
TTACTTGACAGAGTAAAAGAATCTGGTGGAGAAGTGGTTGCTATCGGTAGGATTGAAGACATCTTCTCTAAAGCAGGTATCACTCACGCAATCCATACAGGTTCTAACAAAGAAGGTTTAGAATTAACTCTTAAAGCAGTTGAAAATAAACTAGATTTAGAATCTATTAAGTATGATTCAACACCTGCAAACTTTAAGCCAAACAAATCTATTATCTTTACAAACCTTGTTGATACAGACATGTTATTTGGTCACAGAAACAATGCAGAAGGCTATGGTAAAGCAATTGAAGAAATTGATGAATATGTTGGCAAAATTTTACCAGAACTATCAGAAGATGATTTATTAATCATTACTGCCGATCACGGTTGTGACCCAACAGTTCCAGGTACAGACCACACAAGAGAATATGTTCCTGTATTGTTCTACAACAAAAATATAGAAGCAAAAGATTTAGGTGTAATGCTTGGCTTTGATAATATCGCAAAAAAAATTACTGAGTGGATATTTTAAAAAGTTTGTTATATACTAATCATGAAGTTACTCAAAAAGAGTAATTAAGTTTACAAAAAATAGTAAAGGAGACTAATATGAACGTTAAAGTTGAAGATTCTTGTATTGCATGTGGTGCTTGCGAATCAATTTGTGATGCTGTATTTTCTATCGAAGATAAAGCTGAAGTTAATGAAGCTGCAGTTGCTGGTAACGAAGATTGCGTTAAAGAAGCTGCTGATTCTTGCCCAGTACAAGCAATTATCGTTGAATAATTATAATATTTAACAATAAAAAAAGACCTGTAAAATTAAATTTTACAGGTCTTTTAATTTGTCTATATCTTTTCTATGCCATAACTTTTGATTTAAAATTATTCAAATCTTCAATAGTATCAATACCTATTGGTTTGTTATCAACAATAGAAACCTTAATTTTCATTCCCATTTGAAGGACTCTTAATTGTTCTAAACTTTCAGTCAATTCTAATGGAGTTTGAGAAGCTTTTGTCATTGCAAAAAGTGCTTCTCTCTTATAACCATATATTCCTAAGTGACCATAAAATTTGGCATGTCCTGCATTTCTTTCATAAGGAATTTTTGAACGAGAAAAATAAAGAGCAAAACCATTTACATCAAATACACATTTTACCAAATTAGGATTTTCTACTTCTTTCATATCCTTAATTTCAGTAACTAGTGTTGATACATCTGCTCTTTCATCTTCTTTTACAAGTTTGATAACTCTATCAATATTCTCAGGGTCAATCATAGGTTCATCACCTTGTAAATTTACGATATAACCAATTTCAGGGTGTCTTTCAACAACTTCTGCAATTCTATCACTACCACTATTATGAGATTCCAATGTCATTTCTGCTTCTGCACCAAACATAAGAGCAGTTTCATAAATTTTTTGATTATCTGTTGCAATAATAACTCTATCTGCTAAATTTGCTTGTACAGCCTTTTCAAAAACCCATTGAATAATTGGTTTTCCACCAACTTCTATAAGTGGTTTACCTTTCAATCTACTAGAACCATATCTCGCAGGAATAATAACAGCAGTTTGTTTATCCATAATTTTTTACCTCAAATTTTATAATATACCGATTTCTATATCTATATTATACTCCGAGAATAAAAAATAGTTATTTTGTAACAAGATAACCAACCCATTGGTCTTGAGTTAAAGTTTCTAATATAGTCAAATGTTCTCTTTCAATTGCATCAAGAACTACTTGTTTTTTGTTATCCATAATACCACTCAAAATCATTTTAGCATTAGGTTTCATTATGGCTCTTAAATCACCCATAATATCTGCCAAAACATTATGTAAAATATTTGCACATACAAAATCAAATTGTTCATTTATTTTATCTGCAGTATTCAATTCAAAAGTACATTCTACGTTATTTTTTTGAGCATTTTCTTTTGCAACATCTAAAACAGTTTCATCTATATCACAACCATAAACATAACTTGCTCCAAACTTCTTAGCAATAATACCCAAAATACCTGAACCCATACCTATATCAGCAACCTTGTCACCTGTTTTAACATACTTTTGAATACATTTAACAGGTATCTGTGTTGTTTGGTGAGTACCAGTACCAAAAGCACAACCAGGATCTAATGAAACTGTAATCTCGTCAGGTTTCTTTTCATATTTAATCCAAGATGGAACGATAACAACTTTATCTGTAATATGAGTTACATCCCATTGTTCTTTCCATTTTTTAGACCAATCTTCATCTTGTTTTTCTAATAATGCACAATCCCAACTACCTAGTTCCTCATCAGAAAAACCATTATTTTTCAATTCTTCTCGTTTAGATTTTATAAACTCACAAACATCAGAATTATCAGGAGTTTCAAGACTTCTTAAAAAAACTTTTAGCGTACCTTTAGAAGTTTCAGTCATTTCTAAATCTTTAAATTTTTGTTCTTCTAATAAAACGCCCTCACAATCCAAATTTTCAAAACATATATTTGCAATATCATCTTCCATATTTGGATTTATTTTTATATATAACTCGTAATAATTCTTTGTTTTTGTATCCATTTTTTATTTCTTTATCCTCTTCAAACTATCTTTTATAACAGAAAGGCTATCTTTTATTGCATATTTACTGAATGATACTGTATCTTTTGTTAATTCAGGCTGCATTTTAGGAGTATCGTTCATAACTTTTTGAGGAATAATGTGTTCTACATTATCTCTTCTATGAATAGCCGAATTACAAAGATAAGCCATACCTAGACAAGCAACACCAAAAATAATCTTATCAGTTTTCATAAAATACTCCTTGTTAGTGATACTAAAAAAGCGAGCAATAACATTGCTCGCTAAATATATTTTTTAGAACTACGCTTCAATAAATCTACCCATAGCTCTGAATTTGTCATATCTTTGATTTCTTAATTCTTCTGCTGACATATTCTCTAATTCAGAAATTGATTCAAGAATAGCATCTTTCATATTTTGACTCATTTCGCTATAACAAGTATGAGCACCACCAACAGGTTCTTTAATTGCACCGTCAACAATACCTAATTCAATTAAGTCATCAGCAGTAATTTTTAATGCTTCAGCTGCATCAGGATATTTTGCGGCATCTCTCCAAAGAATTGATGCACAACCTTCTGGAGAAATAACTGTATAATATGCGTGTTCAAGCATAAGAACTTTATTAGCAACGGCAAGTCCTAAAGCACCACCACTGCAACCTTCACCCATTATAATTGCAATTACAGGTACATCAAGTTTAGCCATTTCTCTAAGGTTTACTGCAATTGCAACACCTTGACCAGTTTCTTCAGCACTGATACCAGGATATGCCCCCGGAGTATCAATCAAAGTAACAATAGGCATTTTAAATTTGTTTGCATGTTTAAACAATCTCAATGCTTTTCTATAACCTTGTGGTTGAGGCATACCAAAATTGTATTCAAGATTTTCTTTTGTTGTTTTACCCTTTTGAGTACCAATCAACATAACTTTCTTGTCACCGATTTTTGCTAAACCACCAATAATGGCTCTATCATCAGTACCTTCTCTATCACCGTGCATTTCAATAAATTCATCACAAATCAATTTTGTATAATTCAAGAAATTTGGACGTTCTTGATGCCTAGCGATTTGTAATTTTTGGAAAGGTTTCAAATTAGAATACAATTCCTTTTTATAATCATTTGCTTGTTGTTCAAAGGTTTCGATTTCTTTATTTAGGTCCATGCCTGACTCCAAACTTATTTTCTTTAATTCTTTTATTTTTTCTTGTATTTCTACTAAAGGTTTTTCAAATTCTAATACTACCATTGATTATACCTCGTGCATTGCTAATATAGACGACAAATTCTTTCTCAATTCAGAACGTTTTGAAACTAAGTCAACTTGACCATATTTCAAAAGATATTCTGCTGTTTGGAAATCTGCTGGAAGTTTTTGTCTAATAGTTTGTTCAATAACTCTTCTACCAGCAAAACCAATTCTAGCACCTTGTTCTGCGATAATAATATCGCCCAATGTACCAAAACTAGCAGTGATACCACCGAAAGTAGGTTCTGTTAATAAATTGATATATAACAAACCTGCCTCATCAAGTCTAGCAACTGCACAAGATGTTTTAGCCATTTGCATAAGACTTAATGCACTTTCTTGCATTCTAGCACCACCAGATGAAGTGATAACCAAAACAGGTAAACGTCTTTTTATAGCTTCTTCTATAATTCTAGTAACTTTTTCACCAACAACACTACCCATTGAACCACCCATAAATTCAAAATCCATTACGGCAGTTGCAACTTTGTGACCTTCAATTGATGCAATACCAGTCATAACTGCTTCATCTAAACCAGTTTTTGCGTGTGCTTTTTCCAATCTATCAGCATAAGATACTGTATCAACAAAATTTAGTGGATCTGTTGGTCTAATATTCTTAAATAATTCTTCAAAAGAATCTTTATCAAATAATTGATTGATTCTTGTTCTTGCATTTATTCTAAAATGATAGTCACAAACTGGACATACCATCATATTTTCTTCTAATTCTTTTTTTGTAATTTGAGATTCACAATGAACACATTTTGTCCATAAGCCAGTAGCAACATCTTCTGTACGTGCTTCCATTTGACGACGTTGAATTTGTGCTTCTTTTCTTTTTTCAAACCATTCTTGTATTGTCATAAATTATATTATACAGTTTTTAAACTGTCCTCCGATTCCCTAATACGTTAGATGTACACCTAATTATATTACAAAAAGGCATTAAGTCCATAATTGTTAAGCAAACATTAAAATTTTTAAAATAAATTTTACCATTTAGCAAAAATTATTTTTAGAATATTTATTTATATAGAAACTCTTATGCAAATCAATTCAATCAATCAATATCATAATACATACAAAAACAATACTACACCTGTAAAAAATAGTATTGTTTCTCACTCTGATGTTTCATTTAAGAGTAACATAAAACGTTCTCCTATAATGAAATCAACTTATGATGCTGCAAATATTTTATACACGAGTTATAAAAAATCATTAAATGAAGTTCCTATAAAAGACATACAGAGTTCTGCCATAAATATCTCAAAAGATATGAGAATACCAATAAAAGATGTTTTATATACAATGCAAAAATTAACTCAATTTGCTAATTTACGAAGTGTTTCAGAAATAAGTAAACAATTACAAAAAGATGAGATTGGTACTATAGGCGACATTAGAGGTACCCTAACTTTTAATTATGACAAAATGGATAATATAGTATCTCCATCAAGAGTTGAAAAAGTATTAGATAATGATATTGGCCTGCATCGCACATTAGATTATCTACTAAATAAAAAACATATTGGAATGATGGATCCTTATATAAATTTGTCATCTGCTGTTTTTCTTGATGATGCTAGAGTTTCTCAATTGGAAGATTTGAAAAAAAATGATAAATTGGCATTTGAAGCATATAAACATATTCCTAAAATTAAGCACTACGTAATTTCTAGTTGGGACAAAGGTATAACATTTATCGATAGAACAAAAGATTTAGAAACTGAAACCAGAAAAATACTTACAACTGCAAAAGAAACAAATAAGTCTATTGATGATGTTATTGATGCTCCACTATTAGATAGAATAAAAAATTTAGGAATTGAACCTTGCATAATAAAAAATGAAAATCTACCAACAGTCACAGGTGTATATCACCAAATGACACCTGAAAAAATGTACAAAAGTGAAATGTTTAATCTTATTGACGCTAATTCTGATATGAGATTAGAACCTGATAATGATTTTAAACTAGCAGGCAAAAAAGAAACTGTACATTATTTACGCAAAAATTTAAAAATTTATACTCCAGAAAAATTATCCACTGCTGTAAAACAAATAAAACCAAAAATTGATGAATTCGTAGCGAGTAGAGGGAAAACTGATGATGATGTTTTGTTTGCACTGCCAGATGATAGCAAAAGCCATTATTTAATCAATTATATGTATGAAAAAATAAATAATGTCTCTAATAAAAAATTCGTAAACATTAGCACCTTAAAACGAAACAAAGAACTTGCAAAAGATAAAATACTTGTATTATTAGATGATTGTTCACTTACAGGTAATTCAATTTCTACAATTATTGATAATGATTTAAATTCAACTATAATAAAAGATTCTGATTCAATATTGTTTGCATTTATTTGTGGTAGCAAACAAGCCAAATTTAGAGAAACAGATAAAAAACATAGAATAATATTAGATGAAATAAAAGGACTTAATACAAAAACTTCATCAGACGAAATGAATACACTAGTAGGTAAAAGTTCTTATGGAAGAGATTACTCATATTGCATATCTTTCCCGTACATGGGACCAGACAATAACAACGAACTAGGTTCAAGTATCGCACTATATCATAATATAAATTATCGAACGGCAAAGAAAGAATTTGATTTAGATGAAATGGGAGTAAAAGGTGTTACTCCTGAAATTGAAAAAATATTTAATAAAACAGACAAACTTATTGGTAGTGAACCAAACATAACAGACTATAAAACTCAAACAAAATTTAAAACTAATAAAAGTAAATTAGATAGAATTTTAGATACTTTTGGCATTAATCATCAGTAGTAGAATTTTTCAACAACTGAGCAAGATCTTGTTTCATCAACGAACGTAAATCTCCTTTTAATTTAAAGTACTCAGCAAATTTTGGAGTAGTGCTTACATTAAATGAACGTCCATTTTTATCTCTGGTTTTTGATACAAGCCCTTTTTCTACAAGTTCATTAATATGTTCATAAGCATTTGAACGATATAACTTTAATTCTGCTTGTCTAATAGGTTCCTTCAATGCAATTACAGTAAGAGTTTTTAAAACAGGCTTTGACAATTCAACAGGACACAATTTTTCTACAATATCCATGTGTTCATTTTTCACTTGTAAAATATAGCCATTTTCATCATCAATTTCCAATGCACTATCCCTTGATGAATAATCCATAATCAAATCAAGCATTGCATCTTCGACAACATCTAAATCTTCTTCGCCTAAGATTTCTGCAATATCTTTTATTTGCAAAACTTTTGCAGTCGTAAATAAAACAGCTTCAATTCTTGATTTTAAACTACTCACTATTTTTTATACTCCTCAACATTTACATTATTGTGAAGACTAACTACATTGTCAACAACAGTATTAACATCATCTGATAAAGTATCTTTGATAATTCTATCATTGATAGCATCTTCTTCTACTTCTTCCTCAGTTTTAGGCTTTTTAATAACGTATAAATCACCATAAAAATGTTCTTGATTTAACGTATAATCACCCTCTGTTACCAAGAATAAAAGTGAAATATATGCTGTAATTCTATCCATACCCAACAATGTTAATTCATTCAATTCTATTCTATCTTCACGATTAAGAATTTCTGTTAAATTATTTCTTAAAATAGATGCACCAAGTTTATAATCTTCTTCGTGTGCAAGATTAACCATATCAGCAGGAGTAAGTCTAGATAAATCTCTAGAACGTCTTGCTTGTTGTGCACGTTTTTTAGCACTTTCTATTTCTGCTTTTTTATCCATTTGAGCATAAAATTCAAGTTGTCTAACCAAATCTCTCAAAGTTACAACTCTGTTTCTATTCAAACGAACACTAGTTCTTCTTTGAAGAACATCTTCAAAAGATGCAACATTGTTCGTTGGGACATACATTTCATCATCAGGCATAAAACCATCATCCCAACCATCAATTTCAGGAGCATCTTGAGGAATAATTTCTGTAATATCCATTCCATCAAGAATATCTGCTTTCATCTTTAACAATAATGCAGCATATAAAATTACACGACTTGAATATCTAAGATTTTGAGCCTTTGATTGAAACAAATGAGCAGAGAACATATCAGCAACTTCAACAATATCTACTGCCCAAGGGTCAATTTTACCTTGTCTAGCCATTGCTACAAGGACATCAATCCCATTAAATTCGCCTCTTTCATTTTTGGTTATACCTTCAAAATCTAAATAATTTAGTGACATATTTCCTCTTTAAATCTTTTCCCAAGTTTCATTTATTAAACAGGTACTTCCTGCTTGTGATTCGTAACACCTGATACTAATGATTTTCCCTTTTCTTTTTGTGTTACACCGATTGAACGGTCAGATACTTCAATCATTGGCTTTCTGTGACTAACTACAACAAATTGAATTTGTTTTGCCTGTGTATTAATCATACTTGCTAATTTATCAATGTTAATTGGATCTAATGCAGAATCAACCTCATCTAATGCGTAGAATGGTGCTGGCATATATTTTTGAATAGAGAATACCAATGCCAACGCTGCAACAGATTTTTCACCACCTGACAAACCTTTAAGTTTAACTTTTGGTTTATCTCCAGGTTTTGCCTCAATATCAAGACCACCCTCAAATGGGCTTGATTCGTTTTCTAAGATTAACGAACCTTCACCACCTGATAATTGGTGATACAATTCTTTAAAGTTTGAATTGATATTGTTGTAAGTAGTCATAAACGCATCTTTTTTCAATTGTTCATAACCATTCATTCTATTCATAATCTCATGTCTTTCATGAGTTAATGTTTCAATTTTCGATTTCAATTCTTCTTCTCTTTGAGAAACTTCTTCAAATTGAGCAATCGCATTCATATTAACAGCACCCAAATCATCCATACGTTTTGATAATCTTTGGATTTTTGCATTCAATTCTTCAATAGACATCTCTACAGGTTCTAGTTTAGAAATCTCAACTCCTGCTTCTTCCAAATCTTTTTTAGCAATGTCTAATTGAGGTTCAATTTCTCTTCTACGAGCCTTGAATGATTCAATTTGTTCAGCAATATTTTCTAATTCTTTTTGTTTTAATCCGTGTTCGGTTTGAAGATTCAATAATTGTTCGTTAATTTCATCTCTTTCCTTCAATAATGAACCTAATTTTTCACGAATTTCATTTATTTGAGTTTCAAAATCTTCCAATTTTACTTTTAGATTTTTGATATCTTCTTCAAATAATTTTTTATTCTTTTCGCTTTCAAAAATTGTTTTTTCACAATTTTGAATAGTTTCTTTATTATTTTCTATTGCATTATTATGGAATGTAATTTCCATATTGAATGACTTAATTTCATTTTCATAATTACGTTTGTTAGCTTCTAAACGATTTATTTCTTCTTCAATACCAGCAGTTAATTCTTTTAACTTTTTCAAATCGCTATCATCTAACAACTGTTCAATTTCTTCGATTTTTTCTTTAACCTCAGCCATTTCATCAATAAGCTTGATATGGTTTTCTTCAAACTTATCTAATTCTTTTGTAATTCTTTCAATTTCAGGCTGAGAAAGTTTTATATACTCTTGATTTTGAGTATAACTTGTTTTTGAAGATTCAAATGTTTGAACAAGAGTTTTAAGTTCAATATTTGCTTTATTCAATTCAGTCATAGCATTTGAATAATCTGCACGAACTTTTTCTCGTTTATCTTCTAATTCTTTCTTTTTATTCTTTGCTTGTTGGTATTTCAATTCCATTTCATGAAGACGATTTTTATATTTTTCTAACTCGTCATCATCATTTACAGAGAATTTCAAACCTGTTGTAATTCTGCCACCACCAGTCATAGCACCAGTTTTTTCGTATAATGTACCATCTAATGTAACCATTCTATACTTACGAATCAATCTTTTAGCAACGGCATCATTTTCAACAACGATAGTACCACCAACTGCATAATAGAATGCATCTAGATACATATCATCAAAGTCAATCAAATTGATTGCGTAATCAATTACACCTTTTTCTCTAGGCAAATTCAAACTAGATGGTGCTTGAGCAATTTTGTTTAAAGGAATACAAGTAACACGACCAGCACCAGCAGAACGAACAATTTCAAACACACTTGTTGCAACATCTGGATCATCAACAACGATATGCGACATTCTACCACCAACTGCAACTTCAAGTGCAGTTGCATATTCTTTATCAACATTACCCAATTTATATAATGGTGCGTGAACACCTTCCAAATTAGCATTTTCTATTGTTTGAATGGCTCTATTACCACTAGTAACTTCGCTTGCTTGTTTTCTTGCTTCTAATTTATATAATTGTTTTCTTGCTGCACTCAAATCAAATTCAAGGTCTGTCAACTCATTAGAAACCTTGTCATATTCGTGCATAACATTTTGTTGAACAATTTTACAATCATTTTGTTCTGTAGTTAATTGATTTATTTGAAGTTCTAATTTATCTTTTTTATCTTCAAAATCAACTTTAATCTTGTCATAATCTGCTAAACTTTTTTTAGCACTACTCAACTTATCATTGATATTTTTCAAATCAGTTTCCAATGGAATTTGTTTTTGAATCAATGCAGTTTCTTTATCTTTCAAAGAATCTAACTGTTTTCTTAACTCTTCTCTATTTTTCATTTGTTGGTCAACATTTTCATTAAGACCAGTCATATCTTCTGTTATACGTTTTCTTTCTGCACGTTGTTTATCTAATTCTTCATCAGTAACTTGAATATCAACCTCACGAGATTTGATATTTTGATTTGCTAATTCAATCTTAGAATTATGATTTTCTATACCATTTTTAGAGTTTTCAATAGTCTTTTTCTTATCTTGAATTTGTTTTTCTTCAAAATTTATAGCATTTTCTTTTCTTGAGATTTCACCCTTACATTCTTCGACTTGTTTTTGAACCTCTAATAAATGTCCTTCACCTTTTTCTCTAACAGTAGAACAAACTTCTTCATATTTTTCCTTAACAAGTTTTAAACGTTCTTCTAAATCCTTTGTTTTAACTTTTTCATTCTTTTCTTTCTTTTGAAATTCAAGAATGTTTGTATGTGCTTGTTCTAATTTATTTTTAATATCAAAGAAGCGAACAGTATTAACTTGACTTTCAAGTCCACTCTTTTCATCTTTTAATTTTTGATATTTTAAAGCAACTTCTTTTTCTTCTTTTAATTGTTCTAAACGTGTTTCAACCTCATTTAACATAATTGTAGAGTTCTTAACACTAATTTCCACAGAATCTAACTTTTCATTTGCTTGTTTAATCTGTCTGTCAAAATCAGCAACACCTGCAATTTCATCAATAATCTTACGTCTATCATTATCTGTTGCACTAATGATACTTGTAACATCACCTTGCATAACAACGTTGTAACTTGTTGGAGTAACGTTATATTTTTCAAGTTTCATAAGAATTTCAGTATGAGTAGTAACTTTATCATTTAGGTAGTAAACGCTATTGTAACCTTGAGTAGATTTTTTAATTCTTCTTGCAATACTAAATTCTTCGCCATTTTCACCTTCTGCAAAAACAACTTTAACAATAGCTTCATTTCTCTTTGTGTAGGTTGATATAAAATCTTCGATTTTCTCTGCACGTAAGTTTCTAGAAGATGCCAAGCCAAGAGCGAACAACACTGCATCAATAATGTTGCTTTTTCCTGATCCGTTAGGCCCTACGATAGTTGAAAATCCTTTCAGTAGAGGTATTTCTATTTTTGTAGCAAACGACTTAAAATTGTCGATTTCTATTTGTTTTATGTACATATCCTACCCAAACTGTATTATTATATAATTACACACCAAAAGATAAGGCATGTCAAAAAAATTAAGTAAAATTAACAAAAAATTTATACTTTTTTACAATACATAATAACGGCTATAACTGCATTTTAAACGATTGGTAAAGATTATTTAATTAACCTTGAGAATCCGTTGTTATAATAGAGATAAATTCTTCTGCAATTTTTGCATTCCATTTTTTATCAATACCATCACGAATAATTGTAATAGCTTCTTCCTTAGTTTTTGCTTGTCTATAAGGTCTAGGTTCAATCAATGCAAAATAAGCATCAATAATCAAAACCATTTGAGAACATAATGGAATATCTTGACCTGAAACTTTCCCAGGATAACCTGAACCGTCCCAATTTTCGTGATGATGTTCAATAATTGGAATAATATCTTGAACAACAGATATAGGTTTCAATATATCTTTTGCAGCAATAACTGGGTGAGATTTTATCATTTTAACCTCATCATCAGTTAAAGGAGTTCTCTTTTGTAAAATTTCTTTTGGTAACAACATATTACCAATATCATATAATAATATTGCAACCTTCAATTTATCAGTATCTTCTTTTGACAATTCAAAACGTTTTGCCAAAGAGTTTGCAATAACGATTTTATCTTTTGCCGAACCTTTTTTATGATTTGGATTGTATAATGCAGACAACATATCAGATACTGTATATAAAGCATCGTGGTCTAATGCCAATTTTTCAAGCATTTTGTTCATGTGTTCAGAAACAGATTTATCAATTGGCATTTTTTCATTTTTAAGAATTTCAACAAATGAATCAATAGCAATATCTTGCCAAGATTCAAGTTCTTCAGGATTTGCAAGAGTAACTCTATTTCTTCCATTTTTCTTAGAAGAATACATTGCTTGGTCTGTCAATTCCATTAATTCATTCAAATTATTTGAATGTTCTCCAAAGGTTGCAACACCAATACTTGCTGTAATATGTCCAATAACTTCAATACTAACTTCTGCTATTGCCTTTCTAATTCTTTCTGCAGCAATCAAACCACCATTATGGTCAACACCAGGTAATAACAAATTAAATTCTTCACCACCCATTCTTGCTGCAATATCAATAGAACGAGCATTTGTTTTTAAAACATCAGCAACAGTCTTAATCGCAATATCACCACAAGAGTGACCAAAATTATCATTAATACGTTTCAAATGGTCTAAATCTAATCCAATAATAGTGAATTTTTGGTTTTGACGTTGAGCCCTCAAAACTTCTTTTTGTGCTTCTTCTTCAAAATATCGTCTATTATTCAAACCTGTCAAACCATCTGTTATTGCTTGTTCCTTAACCGTTTGGAACAAATTAGCAATAGTAATAGCCAATTCAATTTGTTTTGAGAACAATCGCAAGAAATTCAATTCAGCCTCAGTTGCTTCATTTCTTGTTGATAAAACAATCAACGAACCGAAGTGAGTACCATTACTTCTTAATGGAATCAAAATATAAGAAGATAAAGATGTTCTTGAACAGATTTCTGAAATATATTTTTTAGGCAAATCTGGAAATGTCACAGATAATGCGAAATTTGTATCTCTACTTTGAAATATTTTATTATTATTTATATGATAATCAATGTCATCATCTTGATGCCAATGTAATCGCATATCGTAAATAGATTTGCCAGTAATTGTGATAATATCATCAGCAAATTCGCATTTTGAATCAGCCAAAACCTCTAAATATGCACCGTTATTATCAACTTTCTTTTGAACAATACAACTGAACAAATATCCTAATTCGCCTTGTAAACTATTAACAATCGAATCTAAAACATTTGTTAGAGGTTGAGATGAGTTCATCATTTCCCAAATATGTTGAACAGTAACAAGTCTTTGGTTAGCAACTTCAAGTTCTTCTGTACGTTCTTTTATTTCAGCCTCTAATTGAACATTCTTTTCATAGACTTCCATAAAATCTTTTCTTGACGTATAAATATTTGTTTCTACAGCATTTATCTTGTCCTTGAAGTTATTTAACTTGTCCCATAAACCCATCTAAATACCTCTTTTAATATATGTGTGTTAATTATACTACATTTATTGAAATATTACACCTATTAATTTAATTCTAATCTTTACGAAACAAAATGTTTAATATACTATTTAATTATATAAAAAATAAGGAGACACTAATGGGTAACAGAATAGGTATTGATGTTGGCGGTACAAATGTAAAAATTGCACTTGTCAACGACAAAGGAAGTATTATTTATTCAAACTCAATTCCAACAAGAGCTGAAATGGGTTATGAATATACAATTAATAATATGAAAGAAGCAATCAGAGATTTGCTAAAAGAAACTAAAACTGCTGCAAAAGATATTGAAGGTATGGGTTTTGGTTTCCCTGGACAAATTGATTGTAAAAAAGGTATTGTAAGACTTGCTCCAAATATTCCTGGTTGGGTAGAAGTTCCTATTGCAGAAATTATGGAAAAAGAATTCAAAATTCCTACAAGAGTTGATAACGATGTAAGATGTGCTGCTCTTGGAGAATTAAACTTTGGTGCAGGTGTTGGTTGTGAAAACCTAATCTGTATAACTGTTGGTACAGGTATTGGTTCAGGTTTAATCATCAATGGTAAACTTGTTAGAGGTGCTAGCAATGCTGCTGGTGAAATCGGTCATATCAAACTTGATATGAATGGTGGACCACTTTGTGGTTGTGGTGACAGAGGCTGTTTAGAAGCATTCGCATCTGGACCTAGCATTGTTGCTCTTGCAGAAGAATATATTAAAGGTGGAAAATCTACAAAATATAGAGAACTTGCAAACCCTGATATTACACCATACATTGTTTCAGAAGCCGCAAAACAAGGTGATCCTGTTGCAAAACGTATTTTCACTATCGTTGGTGAATACATTGGTGTTGGTCTAGCAAGTGTTGTTAACTTGTTAAACCCTGAAAAAATTATTATTGGTGGTGGTGTTGCCGCTGCTGGTGATATTCTTATGAATCCAATCAAAGAAACTTTAGTTAAACGTGCTATGCCTATCGCTGGTTCAACTGTTCAAGTTGTTCCTGCTCAACTTGGTAACACTGCTGGTGTTATCGGTGCTAGCCTTTTAATTAAATCATAAGTTTTATAACATATTGCTGGCATGAAGTATTCATGCCAGCTTTTTTAAGGTTTATTTAAAGGTAATTATGAGATTAGACAAATTTTTAAAAGTATCTAGATTAGTAAAAAGAAGAACTGTTGCAAATAGTATATCTGAACTTGGTAGAGTTTTCGTAAACGGAACAATTGCTAAACCTGCAAAACAATTAAAAGTAGGTGATATTATAATGATTGAATATGCAAACAAAACAGTTCAAGCAAAAGTTTTAGAAATTCCACAAGGGAATGTACCGACACAATTAGCCTCGACTCTTTACGAAATAATAAAAGATGAGGACGAAGAATAAAATTACAAAGTGCCGTATGTAATCATACATACGGCACCAGATTATCAATAGAATGTTATGTTACTATTTTTGTGGACCTCTTGGAGGGCATTTTGGAGGTTGTTTTTTATGATTTTTCATCATTTCTTTACGAGCATTTTCTTTAATTTTTACTAATTCTTTCTTTTGTTTTGCTGTCAACAATGCTTCAAAATCACGTTCATTTTTAATTCTAATATCACGTGCTTGACGTTTTAATTCATTGATTTGATTATTCAATTTTTCAACTTGTTCACATTGAGCAGCAGCAGTCAAAGAACGATTGTGTTTAATGATTTCTTTTTGTTCATTCTTAGTTTTAATTGCTTCCATAATTGGTCGCATTTGTTCTCTTGCTTCCATTCTTAAAGCTTTTGCTTTTGCTTTTTGATCTGGAGTTAATTTTAATTTTTGTTCTATGTCAACTTTTGGCCCACAATTATGTTTGCAAGGTTTTGCACAGCAAGGTCCGTCCATTGGAGGTGGTCCCATTGGTGGTTCACCTTGTGGTCCAGCATAAGCCATTGTGCTACCTAATACTAACAATGATGCTACTAATAAAGTTCTTTTCATAGGGTAATCCTTTCTTTTTAATGTACTCACTATTCTTTTAATTCTTAAACGGACATTTATTACCTTAATAATTTATCTATTCTATCCGTAATATTTACTTGTAATTGTCCTTTCTATAACAAATCTTGCAATTTTAGTGCCAATTCTTTTTTTGCATTATATAACCTTGATTTGATTGTACCAACTGGAACACCCAACTGCTTTGCAGCATCTTCATAAGTACAACCGTCAATGTCACATAACATTATTACTTCTTTCAATTTTGGTTTTAAACTATCAATTGCTCCTATTATCTTTTTTTGTCTAATTTTGCTTAACAGTTTGTTTTCAGGTGATGATTTTGTATCCTTTATTGAATTAACAATCAAATCATCAGAAGTTGTATTATTTTCATTTTTTTTAGCATTTGATTTCAAATAATCTTTTGAAATATTTTTTGCAATAGTATTTATCCAAGATTTAAAACTGCCTTTCTCTTCATATTTATCTTGATTTTTCCATACTTTAACGAATACTTCTTGCTCCAAATCTTCGTTAGTTTCTTTTGTTATTAATCGTATTATATTTCTTACATTTTGTTTATTAGAATTGATTATATCTTTGAAATTCATTCACCATCCACCATCAACAAACCATAATCATCGGTTTGAAAACCTAAATCTTGAGCCGTAAATTGTTGACCATATTTTATAGTATCCACAATACCATAATTTGAATCAGCAATCTGGAATGTTACACCACCTATGATAAAAGCAAACAACATGCACGCTACTTGCACAGCATGGAATCTACTTTTCTTGTAATGTGGTTTCACTTCTTGTATCAATTCAGAAACTTTATTCATTTTTTCATATTCTTTACGACAATCTTCACATTGTGCAATATGCTCCAACAATGTTTTCTTGTCTGCAAAAGTAAATAAAGCCTCAAATTTATTACATTTCTTCGTCATAATTTGTACCTCTTACATTTATATAACGATTTAAAAATAAAATTGTTCATTTTTTATTTTAGCATACTTAATATTTCTTTATTTTATTCAAAAATAACAGTTTATAACTGTAATACAACCATATTGTAATTGGTGCATTTCATGCACCCTACAAACTCGTTTCGTAATTTTCTTATAAATAGATGCTGAAATAAATTCAGCATGACTATTCTGGACTGCTTCGTCGTTCATTTCATTCACTTCTCGCAGTGACGTATTTATTGTTTGTTGTTGAAAACAACATAGTAGGCACGAAAACATAAACGAAACCCTATAGCGAATTTGTTTGAGTGATTTTGAAACATTAAAAA
>JBNMJS010000038.1:0-16930 GCA_050873965.1 Cyanobacteriota bacterium
AGACAAGTTATAATTATACGCTTTTGTTGCAATCGTATTGGCTTTTTCATAATCACCATTTTTGATATAAATACGACTCATCAAAGAATACAACAAAGCATTTCTTGAATTATTTTTACTAATTGCACTTTGTAACACTCTCAAAGCCTTGCTATTATCATCTTTTAAATAGTAATAATATCCTAAATGATAATCTTTCAACCAAGGCTGTTTTTCCATTTTATACTTAACGTATTCTTCGTTAGCATCAATTTGTTTTTTAATAGGATAATACGCGACATTTTTGTTTTTAGTTTCCTTAACAAATTTCATTGCTTTTGAATTTTTCTTTGAATGAGCAACTACTTGTGATTGCAATATTTTATAATTCAAATTATTAGAATTTATACTTAATGCATTTTGAATATATTTTTTAGCATTATCAATATCATTTAATTTTAAATACGCTAATGCCAAAATATAATTTGCATAATCATTTTCTGATAAAGACTGTAAATCTAAAACATCTTTAACTGCTTCAGAACTTCTATCGTTATACTGAATATTTGAATATGCTTCAGCCAAAGTAACTACATCATGCCTGCTCATACGATATTTTGGAAAGAATAACTTATGAGTATTTTCAGAATCTAAACTTGCAATTTCATAGTCAGAAATTTTGCTAAAAGCAACATTTGCCAAATCAAAGAATCCTAGCCCAGTTGCTTTATCAGCCAACAACATTAAATAATAATCATTTCCTTCATTATCTAATATCATTCTCA
The DNA here is from genome assembly GCA_050873965.1 of Cyanobacteriota bacterium. Lineage (GTDB taxonomy): Bacteria > Cyanobacteriota > Vampirovibrionia > Gastranaerophilales > Gastranaerophilaceae > UBA2883. Next base: position 765 of record JBNMJS010000038.1, read on the forward strand.
TCATATCGTCATAAGCAGATTGAATATTTATATTAGCAAACTTGCTAGATATAGAATCCATATTTTTCTTAAATTCTTTTGCACTATATTGAACTTTTCCATATTCAGTTTTTTGAACAGTTGCAGAATTAAAATCTTGAGGTTGTTCAATTGAATATACCCCTTGTACACCGAATGATAAAAGAGCAATTGATAATATAAAATTGTTCAACAGTTTTTTATTCATCCGTTTCAATTCCTGTATAGTACATATTAAATATAGAAACCAAATTTTCATTTGTATTTTCATTTATAGAATTATACAAATCTCTAAGATTGTATTGTTTTAAAAATTCTCTATCATTGTCTTTCAATATTAAATGATTTTCAGTTAAAAATACTTCTACAATCTTATCTAATGATATTTCTAAGAACTTATCAACAATAGATTTATCAAAATGAGTTCCAGAATCACCGATAAGAATTGCTATAACTTTTTGAATAGGCATCTTATCACGATAGTGACGTTTTGATGTAATAGCATCAAATACATCGGCTACGGCTAAAATTCTACCACCAAATGGAATTTCTTCGCCTTTCAAATGTCTATAATAACCTGTTCCATCATATTTTTCGTGGTGAGAACAAGCAATCTCTGTAATCATTTTAAAATCATCAGACATGTGAATTTTTTCAAGAATATTATGAGTAATTTCAACGTGTTCTTGAATATGTTTATATTCTTCCGGTGTTAGTTTACCTTCTTTTTGCAAAACAGAATCTCTGATACCGATTTTACCAATATCATGCAATGCTGCTGCCTTTTGAATAATTTCCAATTGTTCTTTTGGCAACTTGAATTCTTCTGCAATCAAAGTAGAATACATTCTAACTCTTGTTGAATGACCTGCTGTAATCTTATCACGAGCATCGATAGAAGCAGCCAATGTACTAATAAAACTATCAAATACAACTTTTTGTTCTTCTAACAATTCTCTTTGACGAGCGAATAATTTAGCATTTTCCAATGAAATACCAGCACTTGAACCAATTGCAATAAGAATATCCTCATCTTCTTGTGTAAAATATCCACTCAATTTGTTTAAGATTTGGAATACACCAATAATTTCTTGTTCAATATTTCTTATTGGCATACAAAGAATAGTCTTTGTTACGTATCCTGTTTTTAAATCAATTTCTTTATTAAATCTAGAATCTGAATATGCGTCTTTAATATTAATAGTTTCGCCAGTTCTAAAAACGTGACCAGCCAAACCTTGAGAAGCATTAAATCTCAATTCATGGCTACCTAAACCCAATGCCACTTTTGACCATAATTCATCAGTATTTTTGTCATATAAAAATACTGTACATCTATCAGCTTGAACAGCATCTCTTGCTTCTTCTGCAATAGTTTGCATAAGTTTATCAATATCTTTTTCAGCAGCAACTGCTTGTCCAATTTTTACCAATGCTAAAAGTGGATCATTTTTAACAGATGCGATATACAAACCACCATTTTTTATCATTTTCAAAGCATCTTCTAATGATACTAAGAATTTTTCTAAATGATTTTTTTCTGCAACATTTTTTGCCTTGTTGTAGTGCAACATATAAAGATTATTATTTTTCTCGCAGAAATTCACATAACCCAAAATTAAATTATAAAAAATAACTTCTACATCAACATTTGCAGTCTTTAACAAGATTTCAGCATCTCTTAAATAATTCAAAGATTGAGTAAAGTCACCTTTCAAATACAATAATAAACCATTCATACAATTCACTATTGCAACACCTAATGAGTCCTTCAAACTTTCACGTCTTGATTTATACTCATCTTCTGATACAGAAAGGGCTTTTAAAATTTCTAATATTGAATCTTCACTAATTTGTTTAATCATTATTCCTCAACAAGAAAAAAGTACTTATTACATATCATATATAATACTCCATTATGTCGAAATAATCAATCACTATAACGATTTTTAATAATATAGAAAAATTTAAATTACGTTTATAACGTCAATACCATTAAAATCTGCTATTTTTTGAGTTTCACCTTGTGCATAAGCCCTAGCAACAAGTGAACCAACAATCGCTTCTAATGCACCTGCAGGCATCATATTTGCCGGTATATCAGAAAATCCAAATTCATTTTTTAATATATTTTGTAAGAATTTACAATCAGCTGGAGAACGTTGTTTAAAATTAGAATAAAGATTTAATTTTAATCTAGACATATACAAATCAAATCTTTTGACATCAATACCTTGACTAACTAATTTATTCAAACAATCACAACCACGATTAGAATATCTTTGTAACCAATTTTCTGTATTCAAAAACCCTTTATGCGTTGTAACCATTTGATATGGTTTTGACAAAATACGCCATTTCCCTGTCATCAAAGTATTATCCCAAGGTAAAGATACGCAAACCTTAGAATTTTTTAATGATGAGAAATTTTCAAAAAAGAACTGAACATCATTCATTGAAAACAACTTATCAACCAATATCAAAGTGTTATTTTCATCTAATACAACAACACCTGTTTCTATTGTCGATGCTGGAGATAAAGACATTCCTATGTAATATTCAGTCATAAATAAATTCCTATAAATCTCTTCTAATATTTTTATTATACATAGATTACAAAAATATGTATAGAAAGTAACGTATTTTAGCAAAATTATTTTTGTTGACGTTTTCAATAAACAACACAAGTTTATATTTAAACTTGCCAAACGTATAAATCAACAACAAAAAGAAATGGTAAATTAAATATGTTCCCTAAATACAAATCTAATAGATTGACTGATACATCACTATATAAAGTATCTAAACAATATTTAAATAACTTAGCAATAACAAAAAAATTAGGAATAAAAATTGAACAATAAATAAGAAGTAAAAAAGATATTAATATTTTCTAAAAAGCCCTATTTTTACTCAAATTTAGTTTGATTTTAAAATTTTTGTTTTATAATATAAGTGTAAAAAATACAATAACTACATAAATCATAAAAATTTCACAACAACTTGTTATATATGAAAAGGAGAAAAAAATGCCAAAAACAAAAAGTTCAAAAGTTGAAAAGTTAGAAAAAGACTTAGCAGCAAGCACTTTAGTTGACAACGCAGAATCTCTTGAATTATTAATTCAAAGAGTTTCAAAAGCTCAAAGAATATATGCTACTTTCTCTCAAGAAAAAGTAGATGCAATCTTTAAAGCTGCTGCAACTGCTGCTGATAAAGCACGTATTCCTTTAGCAAAAATGGCTGTTGAAGAAACAGGCATGGGTGTTTTAGAAGATAAAATCATGAAAAACCACTTTGCTGCAGAATACATCTATAACAAACATAAATGTACAAAAACTTGTGGTGTAGTTGAAGAAGATAAAGCAAACGGTATCAAAATCGTTGCTGAACCTCTAGGTGTTTTAGCAGGTATCGTACCTACAACAAACCCAACTTCAACAGCAATTTTCAAATCATTAATTGCTTTAAAAACAAGAAACGGTATCATCTTCTCACCACACCCTAGAGCTCACAAATCAACAATCGAAGCTGCAAGAATCGTTCTTAAAGCTGCTGTTGAAGCAGGTGCTCCAGAAGATATTATCGGTTGGATTGATGTACCATCTATCGAATTATCTGGTCAATTGATGCAACACAAAGACATCGCTTGCATCTTAGCAACAGGTGGTCCTGGTATGGTTAAAGCTGCATACTCATCAGGTAACCCAGCATTAGGTGTTGGTCCTGGTAACACATCTGCAGTTATCGACGAAACAGCTGACATCCAAACAGCAGTTTCTTCAATCCTTATGTCAAAAACATTTGATAACGGTATGATTTGTGCTTCTGAACAATCAATCGTTGTTGTTGACAGTGTATATGATGCAGTTAAAGAAGAATTGTTACGTCGTGGTGCTTACTTAATGAGCGAAGACGAAATGAACAAACTTATTGCATTACCATTCATCGATCCAAACAGAGGAACTGCTCACCCACAAATCGTTGGTCAATCAGCACACAAAATCGCTGAATTAGCAGGTTTTTCAGTTCCAGAAAATGCAAAAGTTTTAGTTGCACAAAGACCTGAATTAAAATGGGAAGATCCATTCTCAAGAGAAAAATTATCACCTATCTTGGCAATGTACAAAGCTTCTTCTTTCGAAGATGCTGCTGATAAAGCATACACACTTGTTTCAAAAGGTGGTGCAGGTCACACTTCAGTTCTTTACACAGATGACCGTAAAGAAGATAGAATCAATGCTTACGCTAAGAAAATGCCTTCTTGCAGAGTTTTGATTAACCAACCATCAAGCCAAGGTGGTATCGGTGATTTATACAACTTCAGAATGGAACCGTCATTAACACTTGGCTGCGGTTCTTGGGGTAAGAATTCAGTATCTGGCAACGTTGGAGTTAAAGACTTACTTAACTATAAGAGAGTTGCCGAAAGGAGAGAAAATATGCTATGGTTCAAGGTTCCACAAAAAGTTTACTTTAAACGAGGAGCTACTGATTTAGCACTTAGAGAACTTGAAGGCAGAAAGAAAGCATTCATCGTTACAGATAGATTCTTGTTCAACTCAGGTGCAGCTGATCAAATTATCAAAGTTTTAGATGAAGTTGGTATTGACCACGAAATTTATTTCGATGTTAAACCAGATCCAACTCTAAGTACAATCGAAGAAGCATACACAATTATGAAACCATTTGAACCTGATGTAATCATCGCATTAGGTGGTGGTTCTCCAATGGACGCAGCTAAAATTCTTTGGTTACGTTATGAACAACCTGATACAAACTTCTCTGATATTTCTATGAGATTCTTAGACATCAGAAAAAGAATTTGTAAGATTCCTGAACTTGGTAAGAAAGCAAAAATGGTTGCTATTCCTACAACATCAGGTACAGGTTCTGAAGTTACTCCATTCTCAATCATCACTGATGATAAAGAAGGCGTAAAATATGCTATCGCTGATTATGCTTTAACACCTTCAATGGCTATTATCGACCCTAACTTCGTTGATGGTATGCCAAAAGGTTTAACTTCATCATCTGGTATTGATGCTTTAGTTCACGCTTTAGAAGCTTATGTTTCTTGTATGGCTACAAACTTTACAAACTCAAATGCTTTAGAAGCTTGTAAATTAGTATTCAAATACTTAAGAAGAAGTTATGAAAATGGTGCTTCTGATCCATTAGCAAGAGAAAAAATGCACTATGCTGCAACTATCGCAGGTATGGCATTTGCTAACTCATTCTTAGGATTATGCCACTCTATGGCTCACAAACTTGGTGCTATGTTCCACGTACCACACGGTGTTGCTAACGCATTATTAATCAGACAAATTATTAAATATAATGCTACTGATTGTCCTAAGAAACAAGCAACATTCCCACAATACAAGTATCCATGTGCAGTTCAAAGATATGCTCAAGTTGCAGATGAACTTGGTTTAGGTGGTAAATCTGATGAAGAAAAAGTTCAATTGTTAATCGATGCAATTGACAAATTGATGAAAGACATCAACTTACCAAATTCTATTAAAGACTTCGGTATCGCAGAAGATGATTTCATGGCTAAATTAGATGAAATGGTTGAATTAGCATTCGACGATCAATGTACAGGTGCTAACCCAGTTTATCCTATAATGTCAGATATGAAACAAATCTATCTTGATGCTTTCAACGGTGTAGTAAGAGATTACTATCCAGCAGCTAAGAAATAATTCATATTTTGAATAAAGCGAAAAAAGAGTGTTCTTGAGAAAGAACGCTCTTTTTATTTTTTGTAAAGAAATTTTATAAAAAAGGTTTAAAAAATTTGGAAAAAATGTTAAAATATAAATGGTAATAATTACCATTTATCCTAACTGCATGAGGTACATGAATTATGAGTCTTTTTGATAAGCACAGTAGAACTGCAATGGAAACAGAAATCTATGAACAACCTGACATTTTAGAAGGTATCATAAAAAATGAAGGTATAGATAAAATAGAAGTTCCCAAAGATGTAAACAAGATTATCTTAGTTGCTAGTGGTTCGTCTTATCATTGTGCAAGGTTCTCTGCTGATTTGTTAGGGAATATTGCAAATATTGAAGCACGTGCAATATATTCTAGTGAATTTTTACTAAAAAGAATTATTCCAAAAGACAAAGGTACATTGTATATATTTATTACTCAGTCTGGCGAAACATCTGACACAGTAAAAGCATTAGAAAGAGTAAATAATGGTTTTGAAATAAATGGCGAAAGATATACACTTGATACGTTATGCATCACGAACAAACCAGAATCAACAATATGGAAAAATTCAAAATATCATGTAAACTGTCTTGCAGGTACGGAACATAGTATTGCTGCTACAAAATCATTTACAGCACAAATGCTATGTGTACTAATCATTGCACTAAAAATTGCTAAAAATAAAGGCTATAATACTGATGAATATATGCACTCATTAGATAAACTTCCAAGTGTACTAAGAGAAACTCTTGAACTAAGACCAAAAGTTAAACAATTAGCAAGACTTTTAGCAAAACAAAATATTGTAGTTATGTTAGCAGAAGGTATATCTTATGCTATCGCAAAAGAAGGTGCTTTAAAGATTAAAGAAACTTCTTATATGAACATTAATGCTGCACTGATTGGAGAATTTATGCACGGTCATTTGGCAGTATTAAACCATAAAGCATCTGTAATATATTTATCTGTACACGGTGTATCTCCTGGAGCAGCAGATAATCTTGATAAAATTAAAAAAGAATACAATCCATCAATATTCATTATTGGTAAACATAACAACAAATACATTTCAAACTTCAATATCAACATTGATTGCGAAAATGAAATTCTTCAAATGTTTTCAAATGCTGTAATATGTCAATTATTAGCATTAGAAATAGCAACAAGATTACACAGAAATATTGATAAGCCAAAAGGTTTGAAAAAAGTTGTTATACAATAAGTAATATTTTGTTTTTATTTAAATTTTTATAGTAAAATTAAACTATGAACAGAAAAGAATTTTTAAACGTAAAACGCATAGTTATTAAACTGGGTACTAATGTCTTAAGAAATGAAAATGGTGATGTCGCACTTTCTAGAATATATTCTTACATAGAAAGTATGGCAAAACTTGTCAAATCAGGTAAAGAAGTCGTTCTTGTAACATCAGGTGCTGTTGGTTTAGGTAAGAAGAAATTAGGGCTTTCAAACACAGAAGGAATTGCTCTAAAACAAGCTTGTGCTGCTATCGGACAAGGCAAATTAATGTCTTTATATGAAGATGGTTTTGATGCTTACGATATTGTAGCCGGACAAATTCTATTAACAGAAGATGATTTTTCTCAAAGAAAAAGATATTTGAGTTTAAGAACAACTCTTAATAGATTATTAGAAATGCATGCTGTACCTATTATCAACCAAAATGATACAGTAACAGTTATTGATTTAGATGATACTCTAGAACAAATTCAAATGTGTTTTACTGATAACGATAAACTTTCAGCATTAGTCGCAAGTGAACTTGATGCAGATTTATTATTGATTTTATCAGACGTTGATGGTTTATATGATGCAAATCCAAAAGTCAATCCTGATGCAAAAATAATCAAAGAAGTTAAAGGTGTTTCAAAAGAAATTCTAGCATTAGGTACAGATGCCTCAGAAGGTGGTCGTGGTGGAATGAAAACAAAACTTGAAGCAGCAAGACTTGTAACAAGGTTTGGTGGAAAAGTTCTAATTGCGAATGGTAAAATACCTTATGTAATTGATGAAATATTTGACTACAAAGATATTGGTACAGCATTTGTTCCAGATGACGAATACCTAACAGAAAAAAAACGTTGGATTGGATACGCAACCAATATTATTGGTAAAGTTATCGTAAATAATGGTGCTAAAGAAGCAATCCTAAAGAAAGAATCAAGTCTTTTACCAATTGGAGTTATTGGTGTTGTTAATGACTTCAAACGTGGCGAAGTTGTTTCTATTAGAGATGAAGATGATGTTGAATTTGCAAGAGGTGTTGCAAACTACAACTCTGATGACTGCAAACGTATAATCGGAAACCACTCTAAAGAAATCCTTAAAGTACTTGGATTCAAAAACTACGATGCAATTATAACAAGAGATTATATCACTATTTTATAGTAGAAGGTTTTATATATGGAAAATACAGATTTTATCAAACTTGCGAAAGAAGCAAAAAAAGCTTCTGTTAAAGCACAAGGTTTATGTTCTGATACAAAAAATAAAGCATTAAAAGCAGTTGCAAAGGCAATTGAAGATAATAAACAAAAGATTTTTGATGCAAACAAAAAAGATTTGGAGTTTGCAGAAGAACTTGTTAAGAATGGTGAATTATCAAATGCTACATTCAACAGATTAAAACTTGATGAAAATAAAATGAGAGATATGATTCAAGGTATCCTTGATATTTCAAACTTAGAAGATCCTGTTAATAAAAAACTTTTGGTAAGAGAACTTGATGAAGGATTAACACTTTACAAAGTATCTTGTCCTATCGGTGTTTTAGGTATAATCTTTGAAGCAAGACCTGATGTTATTTCTCAAATTTCTTCACTTGCTATAAAATCATCTAATGCAGTAATTTTAAAAGGTGGTAAAGAGTCTAAAAACACAAATAAAACAATCTTAGAAATAATTAATTCAGCATTAGACACTATTGAAGAATTTCCAAAGAACTTCTTAAATCAAGTATTTTCAAGAGATGATGTTGCAAAAATGCTTGATGCTGACAAATATATTGATTTAATAATTCCAAGAGGTGGAAATAATTTAGTTAAATTCATTAAATCAAATACAAAAATTCCTGTATTAGGACACGCAGACGGAATTTGTCATATTTATGTAGATAAAGATGCAGATATTGAAATTGCTAAAAAGGTTATTATTGATGCAAAAACTCAATACCCTAGTGCTTGTAATACAGTTGAAACTCTTTTAATAAATAAAGATTTTGATAAAGCAGAAGAACTTTTGCAAGCAATAAAAGATGCAGGAGTTGAATTAATTTCAAAACCTAAAACTTGGCACAAAGAATATTCTGACTTAAAACTTGCTTACAAATATGTTGATAACGTTGATGAAGCAATAGAGCATATCAATGAATATGGTTCAGGTCATACAGAATCTATTATTACAAGCAACAATGATAATGCTGAAAAATTTATGAATCTTGTTGATTCTGCAGGTGTATATCACAATGTTTCAACTAGATTTGCAGATGGTTTCAGATATGGTTTTGGGGCAGAAGTTGGTATTTCTACAAACAAAACTCACGCAAGAGGACCAGTCGGCATCGATGGACTTGTTATATACAAATACAAACTTATTGGAAACGGTCAAATCGTAAAAGACTATGCAAATGGAACAAAACAATTTCACCATAAGGACTTATTATAATGACTAAAATTGCCGTAATTGGTTTAGGTTTAATAGGTGGTTCAATATTCAAAGACCTATTAACACTAGGTTACGATTGTATTGGAATTTCCCAATCGCAACAAGGTATCGAACACGTATATTCCGATTATTCATATCTAAAAGATAGAGAATTGATTTTTGTGTGCAAAGAAATGAACAAAACAATACAAGTTCTAAAAAATATTGAAAAATACATTAAACCAAATACAATCGTAACTGATGTATGTTCACTGAAAGAATTTGTATGTAAAGAAACATATAATTACAATTTTATACCATCACACCCAATGGCAGGAACAGAATTTAGTGGTTGGGATAGTGCAATAGAAGGTTTATTCAAAGGTGCGAAATGGGTAATAACACCAACAAATAACAAATACAAACCTACAAGGTTAGAAGATATTATAAAAGAACTGGGTGCTGAAATAGTTTACACAACACCACAAAAACATGATGAAGCAGTTGCTTTAATATCTCACATGCCAATGGTTTTGGCACAAGCATTATTTGATACGATAAAAGATAATGAACTTGCTTTAAAACTTGCTTCTAGTGGCTTTAAAGATATGACAAGATTAGCACTATCAAGTGTTGATATGGCTAATGATATGGTCACACTAAATTCTAAAAATATAGAAACTGCCATATTAAAACTATACAGTTCAATTGGTTCTTTAACAAAAGATAATTACAAAGAAAAAATCTCTTCAATTAAAGAGCAACGCAAAAAAATGTATAAAGACGGTAAAAATATCTTATAACAAACTTTTGTATAATTTTAGATATTCTTGAGAACTTTTTCTCCAACTGAAATCTGATTCCATGGCAGATTTACGCATAGCATTGAATGTATATTTATCTTTATATACACCAATTGCACAATCAATTGCTTCCTTCATCTGCCAACCATCATAGCCCCAGAATTTAAAACCAGTTGAATTATCTAACGGATAACCCACAACTGTATTATCTAAACCACCCGTTGCTCTTACAATAGGCAATGAACCATAACGCATAGCAATCAATTGGCTTAAACCACAAGGTTCAAATTTTGATGGCATTAAAAAGAAATCGCTACCTGCATAAATTTGGTTTGCTAAATCAGCCTTATAACCAATATATGCACGAATATTTGATGTATTATTTGATAACCAAATCAAAAGATTTTCATAAGAAGAATCACCTGAACCTAAGAACACAAAATCAGCATTCATATTCTTTAATTCATTTTCAACTTGTCTAATTAAATCAATACCTTTTTGAGGTACAAGACGAGAAATCAAGGCAATTAACGGACGTTCAGGATTATATTTAAGTCCAAAATATTCACAAACTTTCTTTTTATTTTCTTCTTTATTTTTCACTGATTTTACATCAAAATTTTTAACAATATTTTTATCTGTTTTTGGATTAAACACACTATAATCAATACCGTTTAATATACCAACTAACTTATCAGTACAACCTCTCAATGTATAATCCATACCTTCACCATATTCACCAGTTAAAATTTCTTGAGCATATTTAGGTGATACAGCAATAACCTTATCTGAATAATTTATAGCACCTTTCATCCAGTTTACACGTCCATAATGTTCACAACCCCATTCATTATAAACAATATCTTTACGCATATTAGCAAAATCAAGAATATCTTCAAACCAAACACCTTGATATGCTAAATTATGAATTTCAAATACATTCTTTGTCTTTGACCAAAACTCATCGAATTTATAATTTGCTTTAATATACAATGGAATCATAGCAGTATGCCAATCATTAGAATGTATAACATCTGCCCTAAAATTCAATTGCTTAGCATATTCTAATGTAGCAAGAGAAAATGCAACATATCTTTCATGTTCATATCTTGTATCCAACCATTTTGGATAAACCTCTTTAAAACAAGTAAAATACCAATCGTTTTGTACAAAGAAAACATTTATATTAGTTTCAGGAAGTTTTGTCATAAAAAGTTTGAATTTTTGCGGGTGTCCTCCAAAATCAATCCACATTTCAGAATTTTCAAGTTCTTTAATACCAAATTTATTTTTATCAATACAACCATGCAAAGGTGTAAAAATCGCTATTTCAGCATCTTTTTCTAAATACTTTGGTAAACTTCCAACAACATCAGACAATCCTCCTGCCTTTGAAAATGGTGCTACTTCTGCAGATGCAAACAAAACTTTCATAATTCACCCCTTATATTTTACTGTTATTTTATGATTCAGGTTCTTCCTGAATAGTTGGTTCAACTTCAATATTAGGATCAGCCATCGCTGCAGCTTCGCTATTTTCAATTGCTTCTGCTGCATCTTCTGCGGCTTTTTCCTCTTCTAACGCAGCCTGTTCTGCTGCAATTTCATCCTTAAATTGTTGCATATATTCTGGATCTAATAGATTTTGATTTTCTATAAATTTGTAATATGCCTCAAAATTATATTTTTCTGCTTCATACTTAATTCTGTATATCAATACAGGTATTTCGGATTTTTTACTTTCAATTTTACATACAATGTTCAATGTTAAAATATGAGTAATCAATACCAATAAACGACTCTTCACGTGATTACGTTTCAACGTATTTGATACAGATGTAATCAAATCATAAGCATCTTCGTATAAACCTTTATCTTTAAGTAATGATGATTTAAACCAATTTGTAAGTTCTATCAAATTAGTAAAGCCTGATTTTTGAGAAATCTTGTAAACATCATCATAAATCGTTTCGCATTTTTTCCAAGCACCTTGTTGTTCCAAGATAATCTTTTGATATGAATAACCAATTATCAAATCACAAATCAATGATAACAATTTCATATCATCATTTTGAATAGAAAGTTTTGCTTTATAAATATTCTGTGCAAATACATTATATCCTTCATCAAAAGATTTGAATGCTAATAATAGATTAGATATAAATATAGAAATAACATCACTAGATATTCCAGCATCATTGTCAAATTCTTCCATGTGAACTTGTTTTTCTAACAATTTCAAATAATCCTTAGAAAGAATATCCATACCTAATTTTTCTTTAACAGTTTCAAAGAATTCATCTAATGAATTATCACAAACTAAAATTCTAGATAAAGCAGAAAATACTAATGTTTCCATAACATAAGACATAAACTCTTCTTTATCTACGCCATTATCAACCATTACACCTAAGAACTCAGGAGTAATAGTCGAAATAATCTTGTCACAAATAGTGATACATTGATTATATTTTGACAAATGGAATGTAATTTTTGCATAAATACAAGAATATAATACGAATTGCGGTGTAAAATCTTGTCCTTCTCCAACCAATTTTGGATTCAAAATTCTTGTAAGAATATTTTGAATACACTGCTGTGCTAACACATAATCGTTTCCACTTAATGCTGAATCCAAAACCAAATTTGAAACATTTACAATAGTTTGGTCATCATTATTTTTTGTAGCATTTACCAAAATTGATTTAGAAATTGTATAAACCTTTGTTGATGGATACCTATTCAAGTGATTAACCAAAATAGAATACAATTCATTCTTACGTTCAACTGCTTCACCATCACGAATACCCATTTCTTCAAGCAATGCAAAATAATATTTTGCACCATTCAAATAAGATGGAAAATCACCAAAATACAATGAATTCATAGCACATTCATATACTCTAGGTAATTTTTCATCATTAAGTCCCATTTGAGTATATAAATCGAAATTTTTATAACCTAAATTATTAACAATATTTGTTGCTAAAACCTTCTTCGTTTCAGGTGACAAAATCTTATATAAAGCAGGTTTAAATATTCTTAAATTTTGAACTACTACAATTGAATCTTCATAAATAATCAAACCTTTTTCTAAAAGTGATTTAATTGCTTCATCTAATTTTTCAATATTCAATTTTTGCAACAAACTAATGTGTGCATGACCTTCAAGCAAAATTGTATAAGCAACAACTAAACCTTCACTTTCAGGTAACAATTTAAACCTTTTTGCAAATAATTCTTTGATTGTACCAGGAAAAACAAGTGTTTTTTCGGTATTTATCATCAATTTACCTTCAAACGTAATAAATACATTTGAATCTTTCATGTGCTGAAGTGCATTTTTGAAATAAGTTAAACTACCAGCACATCTTTCTTCTAATTTTTTAAGATAGAAAGACTCTCGGATTTCATCAATATTTTCAGGTATAGTTGCCAAAAATTCTGAATAAGAACCTTTAGTTACATTAATTTCTTTGTAGAATGGGGAATGTAATAATCTTGGAATGTTTTTATATACTGAATATTCAGAACGAACAGTAACAACAAAAGTTAAATTCAAATCTTCTAAATTTACTAATGTTGAAATGTAATCCGTAATAATTTGAAGAGATGACTCATCAATCAAATCAAAATTATCAATAAAAATCAATGAACCATTTAGAGATGCCAAGAACTCACGCAATGTATTACGATAGAATATAAAGGCATTATCAGGATCTAATTCTGGTGCTGGATTGTTTGTCAACAAATTGAACAACATATTATCTTTATCAATTGCTGACAACAATTGTGCTGCTCTATCAGCCAAATCTTTTTGTTTTTCATCTAAATGCAAATATCTGGCAATCAAACCTTTAAAGAAAGAATATGGTTTGTATTTGAAGTTATCCTTACAAACAACATGCAACACATTTTTTGATTTTGACTTCAAGAATGTCAACAAGTCTGTTGTTGGCAAATCACGTCTTTCTGTTGTTTTAAGTGCGACAAAGGCGTTTTGAGCCAAAATTTCGTCCAAAGTATGGAATATATTATGAGCAGGAACAGATAAGAACTGTCCTTCTGTTGTAATGTCAATTGCTTTATTAGCATACAACATCTCATTCAAAGTGTCGTCATCATCATATATTTTTAATTTTGGTAATTCATTTGGACCTTTTAAGATACTTGTATCTTCTACTTCTTCTTCTTCTACAATTGGGATAATCTGGTCTTCAAGTGGAAATTCATAGAACATCAATAATTCATCACCTACTTGAGAGGAGTAAATCATTTCCAAAGTATATTCACGAGAAATTATATTGTTAACATATTGGTCTGTAATCAATTGCAAACCATCTGTATATTTTTCTTCTGTATTATCTTTAATAAGTTTAATATTCAAACCTGTATTAAACTCATTGTTATCTGTTTCAAAAGTCTTTTTCAAAATAGTCATTTTGCAATGCAAACGGACATTTTTGCTTTTCTTAAGTTTATAACTAATTCCACCTATTTTATTTAATAATTCAATCGCAGATTTTACGGCTTTTTTAACAGAACTAGTAAGTGAAAACTCTTTGTAATACTTAATTACATAAGTTTCACCAAAAACTTGAGCACGGTTATCTTGACTCTTAGCATATCCAAAAAGTGCTTGACGTAATTTCTTCTTAAATTTGTTAAATATTGTTTTATTTTTAAGTGCAGGTCTTAAATCTTCAAGGTTAGGGAATGTAATTGCCAAACAAGCGTATTCTTCCGTTTCCGCCTCATTCATAATAACACTCTTGGCTGTATCAAAGCCACACTTTCGGCACTTGCCAAGTATATTAGGTCCAGCAGCACCACAATTGTGACATTTCACAATGATAACATAACCACACTCTTCACAGACTGCAGTTCTATTCAATTTATGACAAACAGGACATTCTAAAAGTAAGATTTTTTTACAAAAAGGACATACCTTGTCTGTATCTTTAACCTCGTTACCGCACTTTGGACATTCCATAGATACATTATAATATAAAAACGATACGTACTCAATAGATTGTTACAACGTAAACTCTCCTTATAAAAAAGAAAAAGGTCGATACAAATCGACCTATAACCTTATCTTACTATCTTATTCCCATATCCCATAAGGGACGCTACTCCTGTCGTTTATATACGAACCAGTTTCGCTGAAATCTTCGTTAATAAAGTTTTCTCCATAAATATTCCTATTTATACTTCCTATAATTTATTTTTTCTTTTCCTAATATTCCTCCATATTGAACATTGTTTTATTAAAAATTACACTCTGTCTAAAGCATCATTTTTAATATAACCTAAAATTTCTAAGTTTTTAACATCGCCTTGTGCTAATCCATCAAGAGTTTCAATACTATTTTGAACTCTAGTAGCTGAACCAGTTTTAATAGAATTAGTAATATGTTTTAAAGCACCAGGAGTTTCATCCATCAAAACAGCAACTAATTCGCTATCAAATCCAGCATTTTGAAGAGTAGAAATTTCTTCGTTACGTTCTTCAACAGAAGATAACATTGGTTTTTTATTAAATTCACGTAACTTATCAATATCTAAGCCATCTTCAGGAGCAAGTAAAGCCATCATATTTTCTAAAGAAATTTCATCTTCAGAAAATACAACTTCATTATTTTGTTCTTTACCTTGAACGCCGGCAGATTTACCGAAATCAGCACCCATCAAGCTTGCTAATTCAGATTTCATATCACCTTCTAAAGAAGAAATATCAACTTGTTCAGCACCAGCACTTTCAGCTTTGGCTTTGATTGCATCCCAACCTGAAACATAAGCATTTAATTCAGACTTTGTATCAATTTTGTTTTCATCATTTTGCATCTTAGCAGATGCTTTACCTAAATTGTTTAGTAATGAACTAAATTGATTGATATTGAAATCCATTATATACTCCTTTAATTATTTCCTATGTATATATAAAGTATATCT
>JBNMJS010000039.1:0-16824 GCA_050873965.1 Cyanobacteriota bacterium
GTATATAATGATACTATGTAGATAGTAAATAAGGAGAAAGTTATGGCAAGATTAGTTAGACCTACATGGGCAATCAGATGTACTCAATCAGGATGTAAAACTTTATTTGAAGTTGCTCAATTAGAAGATGGTAAACAACAAGAAGTTGTATGTCCAAACTGTGGTGAACACTACGTTTATCCAATCAAAGATGATGAAAGTGACAACAAATAATAACAATGGAATTTAACGGAACAGACAAACGTTATAACCAATTTAGTGCTTACTTAAAAAATAAGTTTGGTGCTAAAGTATATAAAATTACAATAGACGCCGGTTTTTCTTGTCCTAATAGAGATGGGACTATTTCAACCGGCGGTTGTATTTTTTGTGATGAAAGTGGCAGTTTTTCACAAGCACATTCAAACATTTTATCAATCGAAGAACAAATAAATACTGGTGCTGAAACACTTGCAAAACGTTTCAAAGCTGAAAAATTTATGGCTTATTTTCAAGCATATTCAAACACATACAAACCAGTAGATGAACTTAAACAAATCTATGATGCATCACTAAACCACAAAGATATAGTTGGTATCTCTATAGGAACACGTCCGGATTGTGTTGATGAAGAAAAACTTAAACTAATTTCTTCTTACAACGAGAACTATTACACTTGGCTAGAATATGGTTTACAATCAGCACACAACAAAACATTAAAAAAAATAAATCGTGGTCACGATTATGAAACATTTTTAAAAGCATACAAAAAAACCAAAGAATATGGTATAAATGTATGCGTTCACGTAATATTAGGTCTATGGGAAACTCACGATGAAATGATGGAAACAGCAAAAAGACTTGCTGAACTAAAAGTTGATGGTGTAAAAATCCACATGTTATGTGCATTAGAAGGTACGAAACTTGCACAATTATACAACAATGGCGAAATTGACTTTATGAGTGAAGATGAATACATAGAAACTGTTTGCGATTTTCTAGAATATTTACCTCCAACAACAACCATACACCGACTTGCTGGTAATGGACTAAAAAAAGAACTTATTGCTCCTCGTTGGATAGGCAAAAAACTTGATGCCTTGAATAAAATTGATAGAGAATTTATACGTAGAGGAACTTGGCAAGGATACAAATACTAGTTTTTTCATAAATTTTGGATTATAATTCAAACTATGGGCAGAAAAATTGTACATACAAATAGAAAAGCATTCCACGACTACAATATCTTTGACAAATTTGTAGCCGGTATAGTTTTGACGGGAACAGAAATTAAATCCATAAGAAAAAATGCAGTAAACCTAAAAGATAGTTTTGCAAAGATTAGCAATGGAGAAGTATATTTGTATGGCTGTCACATATCACCTTATGAACAAGGCAATAGATACAACCACGAACCAGAGAGAGTTCGTAAACTACTTTTAACAAAAAAAGAAATCCTTAAACTTGATATAAAAATAAAAAAAGACGGATATACAATAGTTCCACTAGAAATGTTTTTAGATAGAGGATTTGCAAAAGTGGAAATTGCCCTTGCGAAGGGTAAAAAACTTTATGACAAACGTGAAGCAATCGCAAAGAAAACTCAAAAACGAGATATTGAACGTCAAATGAAACGCTAATTATTTTTCAATAAATAATTTAATAATGATTTCTCATACCTATCTTCAGGATTTTTCCCATTCAATGTTTTGTAAGTTAATTTATGCAAATAACTAGTTTTGCATAACCAATTAAACACATTTGGTTCATAATTATCAAATAAAACTTTATACATCAATTTTGTATTATAATTCAAGCCAATAGGTATTTTATCCCACTCAGCTTTAAAATGTTTGTTATATTTTCTAGCAAGCAACGTGAAAGTATGAAAAAAGAAATAATAACATTCTTTATCGTTATCTTTCCAATATTCTTCCAAAAATCTTTTTATAACTCTAATAAGAAAATTATTCGGCTTTGAATGTATAAAATAATTACTAAAAGTATATTTATCATAATCCTCTAAAACAAAAAAATCCGAGTTCAATATATGTTGAGGAACAGAATTTGTCATATAGCAAGTGACATCAATCCACGTTCCACCATATTTTTCTAACAAACACACTCTTATATAATCACTAAAAAAACAAGGTTTCATTTTCCCAGAATAAAATTTATCTAAAATATACTTTGGTATATCAACATAATCTTTATAATTTTTCTCAGTTATTATTTTTAAGTTTTTACAATATTTTTCAATACTATTCAAACATAGTTGAACGATTTCAGGACGTTCTTCTTGTAACCACATTGTCCAAAATATATCTTGATTACATTGTAAATTATTTTCGACAGTTTCATTTTCAACTTCATCTATAACATACAAATATGTACGTAAATAACTACGAACTAATTTAAGTCTAAATCTCTTAGATTTATTGATATTTTCAAATATTTTAAATATCCAATACGATATAAATTTTTTAAAATTTTTATTCATCAATACAAATTATTCCTATAAACTATTATATATAATAACATGTAATTTATTACATGCAATAAAATAACTAAATAATTTATTATATAGTTTATTAAAATTCACATTACAATTCTTTAAAATATTATTGAGGTGACAGATGAGCAATATTAAAGAATTGTTAGGAAAACGCATACGAGAAATCAGAAAACAAAAGAAAATGACACAAGAAACGTTAGCTGAATATGCTGATATAGAAATTGCCAGCCTAAGCAATATTGAAAATGGAAAAAATTACCCAAATTTTGAAACTCTAAGTAAAATTGCGAATGCCTTCAATATTCTGCCTTATGAACTTTACGTATTTGAACATCTTGATAATGGAAACCATACAAAACTAATAGAAGAAATGGTTCAATCAATGACAAAAGATAAAGAATTAACAAATAAACTATACTTGGTATTTAAAGCACTAAAATAACTATATATTTACGCCTAATTCTGGAGTTCTGCGAAACCAAGTCAACTGTCTTTTTGCATATCTACGAGTATTCATCTTTAATGTTTCTAATGCTTCATCTAACGAACAATTACCATCTAAATAAGAAATAATTTCTTGATACCCAATAGTACAAACAAGATTTTTTATACGTCCGTGTTTTTTCAACAAAAATTTTGTTTCATCAATAATGCCGTCTTCAACCATTTTATCGACACGTAAATTTATTCTATTATACAATTCTTCTCTTGAATCAATTTTGGGGAAAACCCACTCAACATCATATTCAGGTTCTTTCAAACCAACACATTTAGTAAACGGCTTATTTAAAGTTCTTATAACTTCCAAAACTCGAACTAATCGAACTTTATTATTTATATGTACTTTTTTAGCATACTCTGCATCTTTTTCTTGCAATTCAGCATAAAGTTCTTCATTTGAAAGTTTTTCTAATTCTTCTCTTAATTGAGGATTACATTCAATTTTCGGTAATGCATAATTTTCTAATAGAATTCTAAAATATAAACCTGTTCCACCTGCAACAATAGGGACTTTTCCTCGAGAGATAATCTCATCAATCTTTTGAGATGCTCCATCACGAAAATCTGCAACAGAATAATCATATTCAGGTTCAACTATATCAATCATATAATGAGGAATACCGTCACGTTCTTCCATAGTAGGTTTTGCAGTCGCAATATTAAACCCTTTATACACAAGACGAGAATCAGCAGATATTATTTCACCATCAACTTTTTTAGCCATATCTATAGCCAACTTTGTTTTCCCACTTGCTGTAGGGCCAGCAATTGCTATTACATGCTTTTTATTTTTTTTATCCTCTGTCATACTCATCTACATATCTTGATTTATAGTATAAAAATATTGCATAAAAATCATATAAACATAAGTAAAATGAGAATATAGATAATACAAATAAAACAATAGGATTATTCGCAAATACTACTGTAAATATTGCAGCAATATAATTCAATAACAATATTGTTAAATATATGCATAAAACATTTGGAAAATCTTTAATAACTTTCACAATAGATTTAAACAATGAAACAAATATATTTTCGCCTTGATAAATACTTTCAGGAACCCAGAAAATTAACATAATAGTAAATAATTGAGTACCTATTAAGAATAATCTGTTCCAATTTCTAAAATATACTTGTTGAGTTTTATCTAAATTAGACAAAACAGCATCCATAACATTTGGATCAGCCGCTAGTAAATTAAAGAAGAATTTCCCATCTATGCCTAAATCAGCAATATTACAAATAAATTGATTTGCTAATATAAAAATACCAATAATAAGAACACTAGCCATCACAAAAAATAAAACTAACATTCCCATAAAACGTAAATAATATTTACCAATACCTGAATAAAAAGTACCAAAACCAATATTAGTATTTTCTTCAGATTTTTCGACATTATATTGTAATTTTATACTTTTCTTAACTGAATAGAAGAAACCTGATGCCAACGCAGACATAAGTAAGATTACTACAACAAACGTATAAAAGAAATTAATACCTTTACTTTCAGCAACGAAAATATACATTGATGTACCAAAAACAAACAATATTAACATTGATAACAATACCAAGTTACGATTTGTCATTGCGAAAGCATCTATAAAATATTTTATAAAACATCTGTCTGATTTAAACCAATCAAGCATATTTTTACAAAACGGAGCAACTTTCGCTACCATTGAATTACAAAACTTAGTTAATTTTTCATTCATTTTGCTTGAACCATTTTAGCCTTTCTTTTCTTTCTTCTCATCAAATCTACGAAGGCCTCTAATCTTGTAATATATCCTGCTCTACCAGTTTGTTCATCCATAATAAGAGCCAAGATAGGAATATCACAGTCTTCTCTCATTGCTGGGAAAATATTTTGTGACATAATTTCAGGCATACAAGTAAATGGACTTATATGAATAATACCATCAATATGTCTTTCATCAGCATAAGCAACATCAGAAACGCATTCCAATGCATCACCACCAATATCTCTAGTAAGATATGGTTTTGCCAATCTTTCAGCTCTTTCTAAGTGAGTTTCACCTTTTCTAAATGCTTTTGGTATAATAGCATCTTTTAAGAAACTACTTACTGTCAAACTTCTTCTTGTTTCAACACCCATTCTACCAAGTTCTCTTTCAAGATTTTGGTTAGAAAATTCATCATTTACTAAGAAAATTTCACCTGTAATATCAACATGCAAAACTTCTCTATCTTTATCAATCTTTGTTGAACGGATAATTTCTAAACCTTTCTTCAATGCTTTTTTCAAGTCAGAAGTTTTATCAGCAGATTTAATTAAATTCAATGCTTTCTTATAATTCTTTTCTGCTTCATCTTGTTTAATTTCTCTTGCTCTATAATAAGCAAGTTCAGTATCCAATTCATCAATTGCGAAGATTTTTCTAATTACAATATTGATAGTTCTAATAATCTGAATAGGATTATTTCTACCAGTAAGTTGAACTAAAAATCTATAAAGTCCTTTTATACCATCATACAAAGATAATTCAATATAATTTGCTTTATAACCTAAATCTTCCAATGTATTTTTTATATTATTACCATATTCACCAAGTCTGCAAATACCGGGTGAAGTAATCATAGCAACATAATCTGCACCATTTTCAATTGCTTCAATAAAATTACCCAAAATAAGTTTATAAGGTAAACAAATTGCTTCTGGTGAATGTTTTGTACCTAATGATAATGTTCTCTTACTTGTATAAGGTGGAACTAATGGTTCAACACCAATTTTTCTAAGGGCAGAAGCCCATGCAATAGATATTGTTCCCATGTGAGGGAATGCTACTTTAATTTTTTTATTTTTCTTAGCCATTGTTACTCTCTTTTTTATATTTCAAATTTGGTTTTCTTGCTGCTAGTGTTTCATCAACCTTTTTGATAGGAGCATGATGAGGTGCTGCAACAACTAATTCTGGATTAGTTTTAATCTCATCAGCAATCTTCAACATAACATCAACAAACTTATCTAATCTTTCTTTTGATTCAGATTCTGTTGGCTCTATCATAATTGCTTCGTGAACAATTAATGGGAAATAAACCGTTGGTGGGTGAATTTCATAATCCATCAATCTTTTTGCAATATGCAATGTTGATGCACCTTGTTCTTTTTGTTTTTCACCACAAAGAACAAACTCATGCATACATTGTTCATTGTATGCTAAATCATATACATCTTTTAATTTTTCTTTCAAATAATTTGCATTCAATACAGCATCTTCTGTTGCATTTTTTAGAGTTTTACCCATCATTAAAATATATGCATACGCTCTAACTAACACACCAAAATTACCGTAGAATGAACGAACTTTACCTATTGAATCAGGCATATCATAGTTTCTATAATATTTTTTGCCATCGAAT
The DNA here is from genome assembly GCA_050873965.1 of Cyanobacteriota bacterium. Taxonomy (GTDB): domain Bacteria; phylum Cyanobacteriota; class Vampirovibrionia; order Gastranaerophilales; family Gastranaerophilaceae; genus UBA2883. Next base: position 6,386 of record JBNMJS010000039.1, read on the forward strand.
TCAATTGTAGGTTTTGGTAAATAATTCTTTAATTTCTCAACAACACCAATTGGGCCTGCACCTGGACCACCACCACCGTGAGGTGTTGAGAAGGTTTTGTGTAAATTAATATGACATACATCAAATCCCATAATTGCAGGATTTGAATATCCCATTACAGCATTCAAATTTGCTCCGTCATAATACAACAAAGAACCATTTTCATGCATCAATTTTGATATTTCTAAAACTTGTTCTTCGAAAATACCAACAGTATTAGGATTTGTCATCATTATTGCAGCAACTTCTTCATTCAATAACGATTTCAAATCTTCAATATCAACCTGTCCTTTTTCATTTGATTTAACTTGAATAATATCAAAACCAGCCATTTTTGCACTCGCTGGGTTTGTTCCGTGAGCAGAATCAGGAACAATAACTTTTGTTCTATTTTCACCACGTTTTTCAAAATATTTTTTTATAACCAACATGCCAGAAAATTCACCATGAGCACCTGCAGCCGGTTGCAAACTAATATAATCCATACCAGTAACAACTTTTAATGCTTCTTGAAGTTTATACATCAATTCTAAAGCACCTTGAGAGTCTTCATCACTTTGCAATGGATGAAGATTAGCAAAACCTTCAAGGTTAGCAAGCATTTCATTAACTTTTGGATTGTATTTCATAGTACAAGAACCTAATGGATACATGCCAGTTTCAACACAGAAATTCTTATCACTAAGTGATTTGTAATGTCTTAAAACTTCCATTTCACTAGTTTGAGGTAAACCTATAGGCTCAGTACGTAAATATTCATCAGAAATAAACTGAACATTTAACTCCTCGCTACAAAGATTAATCCCATCAACATTGTTTGACTTTTCAAAAATTGTACTCATTAGTTTTCCTGTTTCATTAATTCTTTTCTAACTTTTTTTAATGCATTCTGAATAATTCTGGATATTCTAGATTGTGATATGTTAAATTCAGCCGAAATATCTTTCAGTTTCTTATCTTGGAAGAATTTTGCTTCTACTAATGCTCTTTCACGTTCAGGCAAATGCTTAATTGCCTCAGTGATTCTATCCTTTAATTCAGAAAATTCTGCCTGCTCTGATGGCGTCATAGAAGTATCTTTAACAATAACTGGATTTTCAGCCTCAGCCATTGCCTCAACTGAAAGAATAGTTTTGTAAACAACTTCACGAACTTCTGAATTATTAACAGGTTGGCTATTTTTCAAAGTGTACCAACGATATCTACGACGAATTTCGTTTCTTATTTCCCATTTGATTGCTTTAGTAAGATATGCATTGTTGTATAAGTCTGCTGAGCCATTTTTCAAGACTAAATAAATCGTATGAGTAGCCAAATTAACAATTTCTGGATACTCAATCAATCCGTATGATGAAACTTTTGAAAATTCAACCTTTGATACTGTTTCAATCAAATCTGAATATTCTTTTAAATTTATAGTTTCTTCCTTAGCAACCTTATTCATACCAAAATAATAGCAGAAAATCTTTGTATTTACAATTATTTTTACATAACTAAAAATAAAAAAATAATTACAAATAAATCCAACAAAATATCAATGATTTTCTAAAAAAAAACATTATAAATAATATATATACACTAAAAAGATGAAAAAATTTTTCTATCAGTAAAGAAAACCTACAATTGAGCCGAATAAAAAATAAAAAAGCAGGAGGCTTTGTGTACACAAACGGCATAAATAATTACAATACAGTAAGAGAAGATACCTCAAAACCACAAATGTCAAACCAAAGTTTTGACTTTGATGGTGAAGCGTTTTCTGACTTGATGGATAAAGAAAAACCAGCAGGGAAAGGCTTAAGAGAATCTGCTCAAGAACTTGCAGAAGATGAATCAATTCTTTCAACTGATGAAGAAAACAGAGCAATGATTAAAAAGCCTGCTAACAATGCAAACCAAGCACCTAAACCACATTTCGCAGGAGAAGAAGACAAAGCAAGACTTTTAAAATTGATGGATATGTCTAATAAAATAAACATGACTGTCAATATTTCTAAAAGTAAAAAAGAACTAGAAAACACAGTTGGACCATCACTAGAAGATGATACAGAACCAGAAGATATTTCTGCAGTAATTGCAAAAATGATGGCTGACAAAGAAAACGAAGATTCAAATGTTGAAAATGATGATGTTGAAACATCTATCAATATGAATAAACATCCAGAAGACTTTGAAGATAAAAAACAAGACAATTCTCAAATACTTCATGAAACAGAAGAAGAATTAAAAGAAGACATGTCTATTTTATCAACAGAAGAAGAAAACTTAGAAATGGCTAGAAGAAATTCTGCTATGAATAAACTAAGTGATGATGACTACAAAACAACTCAAGACGATATGATGTTCTTAAACGATATTGTAGCATTAAACAACCAAGTTCACGTAGAACAATCTGACAGACTAAAAAATACACAAAGTGTATTAAGTGCATTAATGAAACAAACTCAAAGTATAGATAATTACAACAGAATGGACATGTCAGAATTAAAATCAGAGGATGTTGATTTTATCATTGGTCTATTAAGAATGGGAACTGCAGATTCATCAAATTACACAGATGAAAATAATGATGAATTAAACATTTTGTCTGAAAAATTCCTTGCTTTGTTACGAGATTCAATAATAAATCATAAAGTTTTTAGAATAGATTTTGACAATAAGATTTCTGTCATTATAAAAATAGATGTAGAAGGAAAGGTTCACGCAGAATTTCAAACAACAGATGAAGCGACCGAAACTTATCTAAAAAATCATTTACACATATTAAAGGAAAAGTTTGAAGAATTAAATGTTAGCTACGGAGAAATAACATACAAAAACACAAACAAATAAAATGAGAGTAAATTAACATAAAGGAGAGAATCAGATGTATGATTCGTACACAACGGCGATAAATACGCAAAGAGCTACAACACATTGGATGGACAGTTTAACTGACAACATGACCAATATGTACACCCCTGGTTTCCGTGAAAACAAAGTTAAGTTTGACACATTCTTGGGTGGTGCAATTGTTGACAACCCATTAAAAAATCAAGGTCAAGGTAAATCTACACCTGGTACATCTAATGAAAACGTATTCTATGAAGGTAATGGTTTCTTTATAACAAGAAACGACGAAGGCAAAATCATCTATACAAGACACGGTGAATTCACATTCGATTCAGAGGGTGTTTATAGAGCAAAAAATGGTGATGCTGTTCAAGGCTACATCTTAAATGATAATGGTGAAGTCATGGCTGGTACAAAAACTATAAGTTCTGACTTATACGAAGAAACAGCAATGAAAGGTGGAGCATTAAGCATACCAACAACAAACATTAAATTATGGATTGATCCAAACAACGGTAAATTCATGGGCAAATACGACGAATATGAAATCAAAGAAGACGGAACTATCTATGGTAAAGCCGATAGTGGTAAACGTTCAATCCCATTATACAAAATAGCAACTGCAAACTTCAACAATAATGGTGGTTTATACGAAATCAGTCAAGGTAAATTCGTAGAAACAGAAGAATCTGGAAAACCTGTAATTGGTAAAGGTCAAATCCGTGCAGGGCTATTAGAACAATCAAATACCGATTTTAAAGGCAATATGAGCGAATATCAACAAGCAAAAATGCAAATGGAACTTGTAAATGCGTTGATTAAATCAAACAAAGAATTGCTAGAAGAAGCAATGCGTTTGGTAAGTTCATAATAGCTAATATATGTGGTGAAAATTGGGAAATTAAGTTAGTGTTAGTTAAACTCCATTTTAACGGGAACAGAAATGTTCCCTTTTTATTTTTTTATTCTACACTTTGAATAATTCCACCACCAAGCACTGTATCGCCATCATACAACACAACTGATTGACCCAAAGTAATAGATTTTTGCATATCATTAAAGGTAACTTTTAAATTATCATCACAAAATTCTGCATTAACCTCTATTGGCTGTTGAGTAGAGCGTGTTTTTGCAGATATTTGTTTCGTTTTTATTGCATTTTCAACATAATCTCTGCCTTTAATCCAACATAAATCATCTGCATAAAGAGTTTGTTTAAAAGTTTCATCAACATAACCAACAACCACCTCGTTTGTATCAGCACGCAATTCCAAAACATAAAGAGGATGAGGTGCAGCAATGCAAAGTCCTTTTCTTTGACCAATTGTATAATTCCAGATGCCGTTATGTTCACCTAAAATTTTACCCTCAGAATTTACAATATTACCTTTCTTTTCAGGAATACCTAACAAATCATTGTAATTGCCACTGTAAAAATCTTGACTATCAGGTTTTTCAGCAACTGCTAAGCCATAAGACTTCGCTTTTGCTCTTATTTCATCTTTTGTATATCCACCCAATGGAAGCATGATTTTTGAAAGTTGTTCTGAGGTTAATCTATACAAAAAATACGACTGATCTTTATTTGTTGCGACACCACGTTTCAAAACATAATCACCATCGGCATCTTTTTCAATTCTAGCATAATGTCCAGTTGCAAATTTATCAAAATTTATTCCTTGTTCGTGAGCCGTTTGAGGATATGCACCAAATTTTATACGACAATTACAACGTACACAAGGATTTGGAGTACGACCAGACAAATATTCATTTCTAAAATTATCTAAAACTTCTTTTTTATATTGAGAAACACAATTAATTTCATAAAATGGAATATCTAAACTAGCACAAAGTTTTCTAACATTGTTAATATCTTCTTTTTCATTTGTACCATAACATGATTTCTTTTGATTAGGCTGTGTAGCAGGTCCATTTTCGCCTTTTGTACCCCAAATAGCCATAGTTGAACCAATAACGTTATAGCCTTGTTCTTTCAGTAACAAAGCCGTAACAGTTGAATCAACACCACCAGATATTCCGACTAAAATAGTTTCCATCAAATCCTCACTTTTTGATTAAAAGTATCATAAACAGTATTTTAATTCAAAACAGAATTTTCCATGCACAAAAAAGACTTACAGATAATAGCAAGCCTTTTTTACAATAGTCTAGTTTTGAAAACATCTTTTGACATAATCTTTTTTACTTCACATTGGACATATAGTCCCATCAAACACACACATTGTCTAATTGATGTTTTAGGGTGTTTAGGTTGGTTGACCTTTGGTGGTATCAATATAAATCTTTTTTAATACGGCAATATTCTAATTGAACATTTGGCAAAAACATTCCCATAATGAATTCACATAACATAATTTTACCAGCATTTATATATAAACCAATATTAGTAATAAAACCCTTAAGCATATAAGAATTCCCCAATCATTATTTCATTTTCATTGTACGTTAAACATGATTATACGCTTTTTTCAGATTTTGTCAAATTTTTCCTCAAAAACGTTGTAAATAGGGCATTTCAAAAATTAAATAAAAATTTTTCAATTATAGTGCTTGACATTAAAACTTGTTTTAGTACAATAGACTTATGTCAAGAGCCCCCATCGTCTAGAGGCCTAGGACAACACCCTTTCACGGTGTAGACAGCGATTCGAATTCGCTTGGGGGTACCATTTAATAAGCCACGTATAGCGTGGCTTTTTTAGTGCTTAATTTTTAAAATATACATTATTACTGCATTCTAGCTAGTGTCAAACAAGAAACGCTTATTATTTCTATCTTTTAGAGTAGTTTATTTTTCTAAAATTTCTAAAAATTATGCTTAGCGGCAACAAAAGTGGTAATAAAAAAAGTGCCTCAGAAAAATTCTAACATTTACACAGAATCCTATAACTCTCTCGTAGTCTAGTTTCGGACTGTTGTAAATAAAAGTCCGAAGTGGCAACGCAGTGGCAACATTAACAATCTTGCCACTACAAAATGTTAATAATCAAAAACGGTCGTAAAAGCTGTCATTGATACTGTTTTAGGCAATATCACCTAATAATATAATATTGCGTTAAGATTAATCCAAGATAACAATTAGGAGATACATTTGAAACAACAGAAAAATTTCAGTAATTACTTAGGTTGGAAGCAAGCTAAAGAGTTTATTGCCATCATTAAGGCTAACAAATATGCGTTGTATTCATTAAGCAAAGGAAAGTTTATTACAAATTACATCTTTGACAAAATTACCTATATTCCAGACGAGAATTACTTTGTAATAAAGAAATCCGACAAAGTTCAAATTATAGATACTAAAGGTAAAGCGCTAGATATGGAAATCAAATACCCTGATAACTTTAACATGGAGGTTTTAAGAAGATACCGAAATTGTAAATTAATATTGCAGAATATGTAAAACAATTTTATCTTCCAAATTTCATATATCATTCTGCTTTTATAAATATAGCCCAATTGTCGAATAGAATAGTTCTTATTTTATTCGTTTAATAAAGTGGGGGTATGTATGAAAAATAAACTATCAATATATTTAATAAAAGAACAAGTTACGGATATAAATAGGATCTTTAAAAATCAAATAGGGTTGTTAAAAGAATATAATCCGGACAAGCAAGTTTACTTTGTTGGTAGTAATTTCCATCAACCAATGTGGTTAAAGAATTTCTTTGAAATAAACGACAATAGATTGTTTCAAGCCAATTCTAAGGTAGTTTTACTTGTAAAACGAACCTACGGAGATATTCAAAGAACCTTTGCTTTAACTTTTGGCTATGCAAAACCTCTTTTTAACGAAGATGTCATTGAAGAACAATTTGGATTAAAGATTGTTCTAAATACAGTTAAGGCTGATGATATTAGAAAAATTTCAAAACTAAATATCGGTGGGAATCAAAAACAATCGCAGGAACAAATGCCAAAAGCTGCAAGAATATCCGATTTCGGATTTAATATTACTAGTGATTTAATGAAAACAGTTACTGCAACTTGCTCTGATCAAACATTTGAAAATGCCGTTATAACTGGTGGAGATATTTTTAGTATTACTGTTGACAGGAAAATTGATACAATTGAAGATTTCTTAGACCATTGTTATCATAGATTTACAGCGACTTCATATAGAGAAAATTTTGAGTGGATTGATAATATTAAAGCCGTAAAAAGCAAAGAGTTGCTTGAAAAATTAGATAATCAAGTTATAAACAATATTATATCCCACTCTCTGGAAAATATATATCTTGCTGTTCCTGAAGTTATAAATTGGGAACAAGTAAAATGTTTTAAATATTCGGGAAACAGAGAAGAGCACCATGATATAGACATAAATGATTTTTTAGCATCTTTTGAAAACTTAGAAGATTTGTCTATGAGCAAATTAAAAAACAAATCTATAAAAGCAATCTCCGCAGAAAATGAAAATCAAGTTTTGTATAATTGGTCAGCACAAAAATGTTTAATTGCAGAAATTGAATATGAAGATAATTCGTATTGTTTAAATAATAGTAAATGGTATCAAATTGATCATTCATTTGAAACCCAAATAAAAGATGAATATTTAACCATACCTATTTATGAAACAGAACTAATAAAATATAAATCTAATGGAAGTGAAACATATACGGAGAATGAATACAATGAGGAACTTGCAGAAAAGCTTGGAGCAGCATTGATTCATAAAATTGGAGAAATTCCGTTTGGAGGCGGAAAAGGGAATAAAATAGAAGTTTGTGATATTCTCACCAAAAACAAAGACTTAATGCACATAAAAAAATCTGGTGGCTCTTCTTTACTAAGCCACTTATTCAATCAAGCCACTGTTTCAGGTGAAGCATTGTTAGACACAGAATTTAGAAGAAAATACAATACGAAACTACAAGAAAAAGGGCTTGATTCATATATAGATAATGATTTTAAATCAAATAACTATACCATAGTTTTGGGCATTATTAGTAAAGGAAAGGAACCTAGACCTAATATACCATTCTTTAGTAAAGTTGCTATTAGATATGCAACAAAAACATTATCTAATTTAGGTTATAATGTTGCAATTAGAAATATTCATGATGAAGAATCAAGTTAATCAACTAAAATCAGGTTTGAAAAACAAGCAGTACCTAGAAGGTATGATGTGTTGTTTCTAAAGGACATTTTGTCACTATTCACGCGAGTTTTAAGAAAACTAACGTTCTAATTGTAGAAACTTATGCAATTAGACTTGAACGCACCTGCAAACTCGCGTCAGCGGCCTCTCTGCGGATATTTTGTTATAGTAACAGGATAAAGATTTTATTAGGTTAAGACTATATGCTGTTAGCAATATTCCACATTAATGCCGGAATATTGCCACAATATTGCCACAAAATTGATTTAAACTTCGTTAGCCTAGTTTTCCCTCCGGTAACTTTTTATTATCAAAAGATGAAAAGAAAATACCGTAGTTCTCTACTGAAATAGTTTATTTTTAGACTTCAAAAGGGATAAATGAGTTAAAATTTCAAAGAAAAACAGCGGAAAATTATTTTGGTTAGAAATACAAAAACGTACTTGTTTTTGTTCGTTGAGAAAAAATATTAGTTTTGAATATTAGAGAAGGAAAACCACACCCAACCCACACTCCACGTTGCAATAGAGGTGGTGGAATGCGGGTGGGCTTTTAAAATCCGATTGTGTTTTTGAGTTCAGATGACTTTTTAACTTTAACTTCTTCAGACAGCATTTTTGTAATTTCGTCAACATCTGTGGTACCTAGGAAATCCACTTTCTTTTTAACGGTTGCAAAATCACCGGAAGTTAATCCCTTTAGTTGTAAGTTAGAAGCTTTAATCCCAAAGAAATAGTCCATAGCAATATTTGCTTGTTTCTGAGTTAAGAAGTCAAATCTAATCTTGAATGTAAATCTTCTCAAACTTGCTTCATCTAAGGTATCAAGTAAGTTTGTTGTGCAAATAAAAGGATACTCAGCGGCCTCCATTTGCGTTAGCATTTCATTGACTTGTGCTACTTCCCAACTTCTTACTGCATTATTCCTATCTTGCAAAAACGTATCAGCTTCATCAAAGATTAGCATAGCTTTTTTAGAATTCGCTTCACTAAAAGCCGCTGCAATATTCTGTTCTGTTTCTCCAACATACGGTGAAATTAAATCACTTGCACGTTTTAGTAAAACTTCTATTCCAAGTTGTTCTGCTAAGTATCTTGCGTAAGAACTTTTAGATGTTCCGGGTTCACCGTACAAACACATTGAAAAGTTGAGTTTGTTTGAAGATTTAATCTTTTCAGTTAGAGCATTAATATCCATATTGGCATTGATTAAATCAATATTGTAATTCCCCATACTCTTTTTAGGTTCTTGTTTTACAACTTTTTTCTTATCTACAACTTTTGCAACGTTTTCAATAAGTTCCTCAAAATCGTCAACAGAGCCGTTAATCATTTTTGTTGTTTTAACAGCATTGTTGATTAGAGCAGGAGGAATATCATAATTCTTATTTAATTCTTCAACTTTTTCTTTAGAAACCGTTAGTTCATTTTTCTTTAGCACTCTATTCCAAATATTAAGTCTTGAATCTTCTGAAAGTTTTTCAAACTCAATGCAATAAGTCATTCTTCTTAAAAATGCCGGATCAACATCATAAATATTATTTGTAGTCCAAATAACAGGTACAGGAGTTGTTTCAATAATCTTATTCAAATATCCTTTTGAAGCTGTACCATCAGAACCAAAACTACGATTTAGCACATCTTCAGCCTCGTCAAAAAGAATACAAGCGTTACCAATTCGGGATAATAATTGTTGTTTGGCATATAAATCTGCCAATCTTTCTGTTCTTTTAGCTTCTTCACCATAAGAATCTTCAGTTTTGACTGCATAAAGTGGAACATTAGAAGCATTAGCAATAAGTCTTGAAAACTCACTTTTACCTGTTCCAACGTGACCATGTAGAAGAATATTTACACCATTAGCTTTAGTATTTACAGCAGATTTTAGGATTTTTAAAACTTTTTCTTGTTTGTCTTTAATATGGGTAAAATCATTTAATGTAAGAGTAGATTTTTCTGGTTCCCCTAAAAGTGTAGCTGTTATCTTTTCAACAGTATTACAGTTTGGAGAATCAAAGATTTTCAGCATATTTGAATTAATTGAAACATTATTTCGTTTAGGTATTAGATTTTTGTAATACAGACTATCCAGCAATCTGTCTTTTTCACCGTATCTGATGCCGAGATAAAATCTACAAAAATTATCTATCCCATAGCCATACAGACAGCTATCAAATTGAGAAAAAACCTTGTTCAATTCTTTAACAAGAGCATAAGTAAAAATAGCCATTTCCTTATCGTTCATGTTAAAGATTTTCTGAATTAAGCAAAGGCGTTTTTCAACAGGAGTTTGAATTGGTTTAATCTCTGCTTTAAGTTTCTTAATTACAGCTTTCAAGTCTTTTACAAAAGCTTTCTTTTCCTTGATTGTTTCGATTTCCAAGCAACCATCGGAATCAAAGTTAAAATTGCTTTTCTTAATTCTAAATTTCTCCAAGAAAGAATCA
>JBNMJS010000040.1:0-16240 GCA_050873965.1 Cyanobacteriota bacterium
ACTATTAAATGATGGTGGACTTGTCGAACACATCAAGAAAAACGGTGATTTCAAATTATAATATATCTATTATCACAATAAAACTAAAAAAAATCGGTTTAAATAATAAACCGATTTTTTATACACTTTTGTTATTTTTATTTAATAATATTTTCACCAGTCTTTTTATCAAAGAATAGCATATTTTCAGGCTTGATAGATAATTCTATTTGCTCACCAATTTCATAATCAGGTGCCAATTTTGCGGAACATTTTTTGTTTTGTAATTCAAAGTAAGCAATCTTTTCACTACCAAGCATTTCACTTATTTCTACATCAACAACAAATTTCATATCACCACTTGTCATATTTTCAGGACGAATACCAATTACCAATTCATCTCTATCGCCAAGTTTAGATTTTATATCATCACTCAATGGAACAACAACATCATTAAACTTCAAACCATCTGATACGATTTGTGCATCAATAAAATTCATTTGTCCAATAAAACCAGCAACAAATGTATTTGCAGGATTAGAATAAATATTAGAAGGAGTATCAACTTGTTGAATCACACCTTTATCCAATACTACAATTCTATCACCCATAGTTAAAGCTTCTGTTTGGTCATGAGTAACATAAATAAATGTTGTATCCAATTTTTTATGTAATTTTTTAATTTCAGAACGCATTTGCACACGCAATTTCGCATCTAAGTTTGAAAGAGGTTCATCCATTAAAAATACTTTAGGATTTCTTACCATTGCTCTACCTAGTGCAACACGTTGTCTTTGTCCACCTGATAATTGTTTCGGTTTTCTATCCAAATATTGAGTCAAATCAAGCACTTTTGCTGCTTCTTTAACTTTTTCATCAATAATCTTTTTATCAACTTTACGCATTTTCAAACCAAATGCAATATTATCATAAACGCTCATGTGAGGATAAAGTGCATAACTTTGAAATACAAATGCAATATCTCTATCCTTTGGATGAACATTATTCACAACTTTATTATCAATAAGAATTTCACCAGAAGTAATTTCTTCTAAACCAGCAATCATTCTTAAAATTGTTGATTTTCCACAACCTGAAGCACCAACAAGAACAATAAATTCTTTGTCTGCTATTTCTAAATCAATATTATTGATAATACTTTTCTTATTATCATAAGATTTACAAACTTTTTTTAAACTAACATTACTCATTATGCGTTTTTCTCTCTTGGAATAACAATATTAAACACTAGACCTTTCATAGGCAAAATTTCAGCCCATATTACACCACCCATATCTTTAGCAATATTAGCAACAGTACCCAAAGCCAATGCTCTTGATATAGTACGTTTGTTTGCTTTTTCTATTGTTGCATAAGGGTTAAATAATGTTTCTAATTCCGTTTCTAAAATAGTGATATTATTGCTTGAAACAGTAATCAATAATGATGAATTAACAGGAAGATTTCTTGATGTTAAGAAATCCTCATCAGCATCAGCCAATGTAACATAAACATTACCCATATCGATTTCTCTCATCAATGATTCAATCAAATTTTGCATCATCAATTTGAATTCTGTTTCACGTTGATAAACAGTCTTTTTCAAATCATCAAGAACTTCAAAATTGATATTCACTGCTTTATCACTAAACAAATGTTTATTGGCTTTAACTATTGAATCTAAGACAGAAACAATATCAAAGTATTTTTCATCATTTGCTATCAAATTACCTTCTGATTGTGATAATTCAACTAATTTGTTGAAGAAATATAATAACTCAGATGAATTTTTCTTAATAATATTGATATATTTTTCTTGTTTATCAGAAACTTTTCCACCCAAACCATCTAACATACCTTGAGCAAAACCAATAATAGATTGAATTGGCGAATTAAATTCGTTTGCCAACTTCACAAGAAAAACATTTTTATCATTATTAACTTTTTGAGAAGTTTCTTGTTCTTCCAAAATGTTAGAAATTCTTTTATAATTTTGAGTTGAATCTCTCAAGCAAACGACATAACCACCCTCGATTTCACGAGAAGTAAGTTCAAAATATTCATCACCTTGAGTAGATTTTGCAATCAATGCTTTTTTAGTATTCGCAGAATTGATAACAAGGTCATAACCATTTTCCAAAATATCATTTATAGTTTTAGAAACGAATTGACCTTCTGGCATATTAAATAGATTATAAGCAACATCATTTGCCCATTGAATAGTTGCATTTGCACCAGTCACAAGTACACCATCAGGCAAATTTTCCTGTATTTCAAAATTCTTTTGTATAGATAAAATTTTTCTTAAATCCATTTAAACCTCTGTGAGCCTATTTTATCACAAACCGAAACATTTAGTAAACACACGATTACATTCTTAATCAAAAAGTGCTTCGATAAAATCATTAGAATTGAATTCTTTAAGGTCTGTCATTTGTTCACCAACACCAATAAGTTTTACTGGCAATGACAATTCTTTTGCAATCGCTATAATAATCGCACCCTTAGCTGAGCCATCCAATTTTGTAAGAGCAACAGATGTAAGATTTACAGATTCTTTAAATAATTTTGCTTGTTGCAACCCATTTTGTCCAGTATTAGCATCAAGAACAAGAATACATTCTCTTAATGCTTGAGGTGCTTGCTTATCAATTACAGCCTTAATCTTAGATAATTCTTCCATTAAATTAAATTTATTTTGTAATCTACCAGCCGTATCAACTAAAATTACATCAATATTTTCACTTTTAGCCTTTTGTATTGCTTCATAAACAACTGATGCAGGATCAGCTTTATCATGACGAACAATTTCTGCACCTGCACGTTTTGACCAAATATCTAATTGCTCTTCTGCAGCAGCACGAAAAGTATCAGCAGCAGCAACAAGAACTTTTTTACCTTCTTGTTTAAATTTATATGCCAATTTACCAATTAATGTTGTTTTACCAGCACCATTAACACCAGTAATAAAATAAATATTCAATTCATTATCTTTATAACTCAATTGGTTAGAACCAGCAGAATTTAAAGTTTTTGAAAATTCTTCTTTCAAATAATTTTTAACAACTGAAGGTTTAATTTTTGTTTGATTACGTAACTTATCAACCAATTCAGCAGCATAATTAACGCCCAAATCAGCACTAATAAGCAAATCTTCCATATCTTCTAAGACAAAATCAGAAAATTCTTCTTCTTCACTAACCGTATCAACAACATTACCAACAAGTGCTTGTGTTGTCTTGGCTACAGTCTTTTTTAAATTTTCAATACTATTTGAAAAGAATCCGAACATTAATCCAATCCATTTTCAATAACTACTTTTGCTAGAACACCATTGATAAATGCTGAACTATCATCTGTTGAATATTTTTTAGCCAATTCTAATGCTTCATCAACAATAACCTTCATTGGAGCACCTTTTGTATATAGCAATTCAATAATAGCAATTCTTAAAATATCTTTATCCATTTTTACAAGACGATTAATATCCCAACCTTTTGAGAATTTTTGAATTTGAGCATCAACTTCTTCATAATGTTCTTTAAATGCTTTTGCTATATCAATAACATAAGATTTAACATCGCTTTGTGATTCAAGAACTGCGAATTCTGCTATTTCAAGTGCAAATATTGCTTTCTCTGCAACATCTAAAACTGTTGAAACTTTATCAGACATATCTGATGTCATAGGTAAAGCAACCGGTCTATTTTTAACACCAATTGGACGTTCCAAATTCGATGGATCATCTGCTTCATAAGTATCAATAAAATCTTTTATATCAATCAAAGAGCCAACTGCAGTCTTCAATTCTTCTGTAGAATTGTTTGACAAAACTCTAATTGATTTCAACATTATATCTTCAAAATCTTTTTCTGAATATTCTACAATTTTCTTATCAAATTGTGAAAATAAAATTAAGGCTAATTCTCTTGACGCACGTCTTGCTTGCATAACTTTCTCCTAAATAATCTATGAAAATATATTAGCATAAAAATAAAGTTTATAAACTCCTTAATGCTGCAATTTTCATTTCATTAAAATCAGGTGTTTTACCTGTCCAAATATTTATTGCCTTTTGTGCTTGATAAAGTAACATATCTAAACCCTCAACCACTTGCAAACCGTGTTTTTGTGCTGTTTGCAAGAACAATGTTGTTAATGGATTATAAACAATATCATAAACTAAAGTATCTTTATCCAATTGACTAATAACACTCTCACTCAATGGCATTTCGTCCATTGCATAGCCTTTCATACCAATTGGAGTAGCATTTACAACAATTACAGATTTTGGCAATGATAAAACATTCTGAATTTGATGAGCAGTAAAATTAACTTTTGGGAACTTATCACGCAGATAGTTTATTGCATTTTGAGCATTAATTATATTTCTTGTATAAAAATCTATTGAAGTAATACCACGCTCTATTAAACCAACAGCAGCAGCCCTTGAAGCACCACCTGTACCTAAAATACATGCATTTTTATTTGTTAAATCATATTCTTGAGGAATTGCTGTTTTAAAGCCATAAATATCTGTATTATAACCATACAATTCCCTTCTATCACCATTGATTTTAACCGTATTGATACATCCAGCAATATTTGAATAATCGTCCATTTCACTCATAAAAAATGATATAGGAATCTTCAAAGGTATTGTGACATTAAACCCATTATACCCGTTTGCCTTTAAAAATTTTATTCTATCAACCAAATCTTCAGCAGCAGTTTCTAATACATCATATTCAGCGTCTAAACCTAAACTCTTAAACCCAGCCTTTTGTATAACTGATGATATTGAATGTCCTAAAGGATAACCTATAATTCCTAATTTGTATTTCATAATTTCACCCTCTCAACATATTATTATAGTAAATTTTTGACAATTTTGGAATAATAAATTTGAATGAATAAAATAAATAAATTACTTTTTCCATAAAAAATAGGATAAGCAAAAAAACTTACCCTACTTTATTTTAATTAAATTTATAATTTAACTATTCCATTAATATGGTCATTAAAATTGGTTCATCTTCGGTAGCTAAAACCGTATGTTCAAAGTGAGCAGATGGTTGATGGTCTTTTGTAACAACACCCCATTGGTCATCTTCTACATAAACATCATCGCCACCAAGATTTAACATTGGTTCAATTGCAATAACATAACCTGATTTAATTTTCGTATTGTCACCAACTCGATAATTAAACAAGAATGGTTCTTCATGCATTACATGACCTACGCCATGTCCGCCATAGTGTCTAACAATACCCATTTTATAACTATTTGCAACATCTTCAACTGCACCAGAAATATCATCAAGAACATTACCTGCTCTCATTTTTGAGATACCCGCAAACAATGCTTCTTCTGTTGCTTTCATCAAACGTTGTTTTTCTTCTGAAATATTACCGACAGCATAAGACCAAGCACTATCACCAACAAGTCCACCATAAGTAGCACCAACATCAATTGCAATAATATCACCATCTTTTAAGATTTCATCTTCAGATGGAATACCATGAACGACTTTATCATTGATTGATGTACAAATACAAGCAGGGAAACCACCATAACCTAAAAATGTAGGAATGGCTTTATTTTCTTTAATAACTTGCATAGCAATACTATCAAGTTCCTTTGTACTTATACCAGGTTCAACAACCTCTTTCATTTTTTTATGAACAAGTGCAACGATGTGTCCAGCATGACGCATACGTTTTATTTCATCTCTTGATTTTCTGTTTATCATTATTCTACTACCTGTAATAATCTTTCCCATACTTCATCAATTGAACCATCAGCATTGATTGTTGATAAAACATTTTTTTCTTTATAATAATCAATTAATGGAGCAGTTTCTCTGAAATATGTATCAAATCTTGCTTTTGCAGTTTCTTCATTATCATCTTTTCTTTGAGTTAATTCAGTACCACAAACATCACATTTACCTTCATTCTTTGGTGCTTTGAATTTCAAGTTATAGATTTCACCACATTTTGGACAAGAACGTCTATTTACAATTCTTGAAATCAAAATATCTGTATCTAAATCAAAATAAGTTGCTCTGAAATCGACTTCAGCATCACCATCAATTTCTTTTTTAATATCTTCAAGCATATCAGCCTGTTCAACACTTCTTGGGAAACCATCTAAGATAAATCCATTTTTACAATCATCTTTTTTAAGTCTATCTTTAATAATTGCACCAACTAATTCAACAGGAACTAATTGTCCTTTATCAATAAAACCTTTTGCGATTTTACCATTTTCTGAACCACTAGCAATTTCTGCTCTCAAAAGTGAACCTGTATCAATATGTGGAAAACCAAAATATTCTGCTAATTTATTAGTTTGAGTACCTTTACCACAAGCTGGAGGTCCAAGAAAAATTAATTCTTTTTTCATAAAACAACCTTTCTGCAATTATTATTGCCTTAACTTTTTATAAGACAATTATACAACTAAAAATAAACTTAACAAACTATTCTGAACGCATAAAGAATGCTGCTATATCGTTATGTTTCAAAATCTTTGATATTGGACGACCATGTGGACAAGTGTAAGGATTTTTACAACCTCTCCATCTTGCAATTATTTCTTCCATTTGAAAAATATTTAATGGAGTATTTGCTTTTACTGCAGCTTTACATGATGTTGTTATAAGAATTTTTTCTTCCAAATTATTAATATCGCCATCAATATTTTCTAAAATATCAGCCATAATCTCTTTTGGGCTATATTTTGATAACAATTGAGGAATTTTTCTAAAAATAACTTCTGTATCTTTCAAAAATTCAATATCATAACCAAATTTTCTAAATTTATCTAAATTGTTCTTAATTATTTCAGCATCTTTAATATCAATATCAATCACATCAGATACAAACAATAATTGTGATGCTGGTTCATGTTGAGATTTCAATGTTTCATATATATAACGTTCATCTGCTATATGTTGATCGATTATTTCAAGACCATCTTCTCTATCAATCAAAATATACGTATTATGATACTGCCCTATAATCTTATCTTTTTGTTTAATTTCTTCCTTTATAAAAGATTGCTGCGTAGGCATTTTAGGAGCATATATTTGTTTTTGATACACAGGAGTAGATTCAACATTTTTTGTCACATTTTGTGTTGTATCTTGTATTGAATCATACGCCTTAAATAATCTTTCTGTATTAATCATTGTTTCTGAAACAAAAGTTTCATCATTGTTTGAACTTGTTTCTACATTAGAAATATCAGAATTACGATTAAAACTGATTACATTATCAGCCTGTTCAAAATTTTCCCTATTATGTCCAAAATTCGTCAATGCCATTTCAACAGAAGAACGAATAAAATTAAATATTTGATTAGTATTTTTATACTTAACTTCTTTTTTTGTTGGGTGAACGTTTATATCAATATCTTCTGCCGGAACTTCCAAATTTAAAACCACAAAAGGATACTTTCCATTTGGTAAAGAATTCCTATACGCAGTATCAATTGCTTTGATAAATACAGGACATTTAACTGTTCTATTATTTACAAAAATATGATAATCCTTCTTGCTAGAACGTGTAAAATCAGGTGTACTAGCATAACCTTTAATCTCTATTTTTGCTAATTTATCATCGTTCAAAACTGGTTTCAAATGAGAAAATACATCTTTTGAAAATAAATTTTTAATAACACCCTCAACACCACCAATACCATCAGTTTTTGTAACTGTTTTATTATTATTTTTTAATTCTATTGCTACATTAGGGTTAGCAAGTGCTATTGCAGTAACCAATTCAGAAATATAAGCAAACTCTGTTTTTTCACTTTTTAAGAATTTCAATCTAACAGGCAAATTATAGAACAAATCTGTAATTTGCATAATTGTACCAACGGCACAACCAGTTTTTGAATGTTCAACTTCTGAATTTTCACAAACAACTTTTGTACCATAATCATAATCTTTTGTTCTCGTTGTACAAGTAACTTTTGAAATAGAAATTATACTTGCTAACGCTTCACCCCTAAAACCTAAAGTATGAATATTATATAAATCTTCACCAGTCTGAATTTTACTTGTTGCGTGTTTTGAGAATGCTAAAACAATATCATCTGGGTGAATACCACTACCATTATCAGCAACACGAATATCACGACATTCATTTGAAATATCAATACTTACTCTTGTTGCACCTGCATCAATTGAATTTTCTACTAGTTCTTTAACAACAGAAGCCGGTCTTTCAATAACTTCACCTGCCGCAATTTGATTGATAATATTTTTTGATAGTTGCTGTATTCTCTTCATATTTATATTTTACATTAAATACAGTTTTATGCGTCGTTTGCTGAACAAAAGTTAAAATTTGTTTATGATAAAATTGTTGTATTGATTTAGACGGATATTTTGTAATCGTATGAAAGATAAGATTTTAGCAATCATAATTGTATTTTGTATATCAATCTTTGGAATATGCTTTGTTCAATCAAAACTCTCTGAAAATAATGACGTACAAAGATATTCTATAGGTTTAAAAGCATATAAAAAACAAGATTATCATACTGCATACAGAAATTTTGGTAAAATCTCCTTATTTTCTATAATCAAAACACCAGCATTATTTAGACAAGCAAGATGTGCAACATTGCTTGGCGATTTTCAAGGTGCAAAACGTAATTATTCATTAATTTTGTTCATGTATCCAAACTCACAATTATATGTAGTGAGTGAATACAATTTAGCAATGTTACTTTATGAATATGGCGACACATCAGCAAGAAAACATTTTGTACACATAATAAAATATTATCCTGAAACAGACTATGCTCTTGCCTCAGAATATTATGTTGCCAGCATTGATATGAAATCTGCACAAAAATCAAAATTATATTGGAGAAGAACAAGTCTTAAACACAAAGCATTAAATCATTTTATCAGATATGTAAAACTATCACCTGATGGAAGATTTGCACAAGACTCTATCAAAAAAATAGAAAAATTAGGTATTGCTATTGATGACGATGATAGTTTAGCATTAGCAGAATCTTTTTATACAAGAGGATTATATTCCGATGCAACAATGTTCTTTAACGAATCTCCTATCAAAGTTGCTTGGGCAAAATATGCAAAAAACGAATTCAAACGAGGAAATTATCCACTAGCAAAATCTCTTGTAGAAAATGGACTTAAATACTATTCAAACAGTGTAGAAAAACAAGATGCCTATGATGCAATTGATGAATATATTTCACTTTCAGAAAATAAACTACTCACAATCAATTATTTACTAAATAAATATTCAAAATCTGCACGAGTAGATTATTTATTATATTTAAAAGCCAAATATTCAGATGACAAACAAAAATATCTAATATACGAACAATTATATGACAAATACCCTGATAGCGATTTTTCAGCAGAAGCACTATACAAAACTTTCTATTCACACATAGATAAACAAAATTATGCAAAAGCAATCGCTTTAGGACAAAAACATATTGCTCTTTTCAAAAAATCGGACACATCACCTGCCGTTCTATTTTGGATGGGTAAAATCTATGAACGCAAGCACAATATACCAATGGCAAGAAGTTATTATAAAGGTGTAATGTC
This sequence comes from Cyanobacteriota bacterium, assembly GCA_050873965.1. Lineage (GTDB taxonomy): Bacteria > Cyanobacteriota > Vampirovibrionia > Gastranaerophilales > Gastranaerophilaceae > UBA2883. The sequence goes on from JBNMJS010000040.1 coordinate 9,585, forward strand.
TAAATATCCTGATAGTTACTACAGTTATAGAGCATATAGCAAATTACATAATGAAAAAGATTTGTTTATTGATACAAACATAAAATCAAAACCAATTTTATTCCCACGTACAGATAAAAATGAACAAACTATGGCGACTAAACTTATTGAACTTGGTGACTACGATTTTATTTCAGAATTATATAAAGATGACAAATTCGTTCAAAGTTGGATTGAATATAAACAAAATAGACCAGTGCATTCTGTTATTCTTGCACAAGAAGCAATGAAAGACTTATTCCCAAAACCTAAATTTGATGATAGTAGATGGCGACTTGTTTATCCTCTAAACTATTTTAATTATGTTGAACAATATAAAGGTAATCAAGATCCATTGATGATATTATCAATCGTAAGAGAAGAAAGTCACTTTAACCCTGAAATAATCAGCCCAGTTGGTGCAGTTGGCTTGATGCAACTCATGCCTGCTACTGCAAATGAAATTGCAGCATCTTATGGAATTGGCGTTAATTTAACAAATCCTGAAAACAATATTAGATTGGGTAGTTTATATTACACAAAAATGAAAGATTCTCTATGGGGCAAAGATGCATACGCAATTATGGCATATAATGGCGGTTGGTTTAGTGTCGCAAATTGGAAAAAACATTTAAAATATGCAGATATGGACGATTTTATTGAAAAAATACCATATCTTGAAACTCAAATGTATGTTAAAAAAGTTCTAAGAAGTTATTGGAATTATTCAAATATTTATCAATAACTTTTATACATTAACTCTTAAATATTACAAAATGTTTCAAAAACACAGACTACTAGCAAATTTTGTATTTAGTACACTTATTATTAATATAAATAAATTCACAAAATATTTTGTGAATTTAAGCTGTAAATATAAATAGTATTTGACAGTAAACACTAAAAACGCTAACGAAAACCGAAAATACAGCCTGCAATGAAACTCATTACAGACTGTGTTTTTTTATAGGATGATATAATAAATAATTATTTAACCTTAATTTTTGGTTCAACTGACATACCAGGTACAATTTGATATTTGTTAGGATCAATTTTTTCTGTGAACACAATTTTAACTGGTATTCTTTGAACAATTTTTACAAATGAACCAACAGCATTTTCCGGAGGGAACATACTAGATTTTGCACCTGAACTTCTTTGAATACTGTCGATTTTACCGATAAATACATGTTTTGGATAAGTATCTATTTTCATCTTAACAGGCATACCAGGACGCATATGTTCGAGCTGAGTTTCTTTAAAGTTTGCAACAACCCAAACATTGTTTGGAACTAATGTAAATAACGGTGAACCAGCAGCAACCATCATACCTTTTTCAACTCTTTTAGATGAAACTGTTCCGTCCATTGGAGCATAGATTGTTGTATAAGATAAATTCAATGCTGCTGCATCTCTTTGTGCTTTTAATGCTTTCAAATCAGCATCTGCAACATTGTTACCAGATGAAAATACTTCTTCGCTAGATTTTACATGACTTGCACAAAGTGAATCATATCTTGTTTTAGCATTATCTAATGTTTGCTTAGAAACTGCACCTGCTGCATATAATGCTGTATATCTTTCAACATCTTTTTGGGCAACTGCTTTTTCAGAATTAACTGCATTTAGACTAGCAACTGCATTTTTTTGATCTAAAATTTTCTTTCTATAAGCAGCATCTGCTTGATCAAGTCTAACTTGATAATCTCTTGGATCAATCTTTGCAATAGGATCACCTGCTTTTACCTGTTGGTTATCAACAACATAAACTTCAACAATTTCACCTGACACTTTTGGAGCAACACTAACAGTTGTTGTTTCAACATAAGCATCATCAGTTGATTCATATCTTGTTTCGTTAAAAATGAATAAACCTGCTGCTATTGCAATAATTCCAATTATTACAAATAATAATTTTTTCTTTTTACCTTCATTTGCTGTGTTTTTTTCTTCAACAGCAGAAGTTTCTACTTTGTTTTCTTCCATTTTCACCTCTTATATATGTATTTCTAATGTTTCTTTCATTATATCTCTCATTCGCACAAAGAACGATTTTATATATTCCAATTCTTCCAAACCGATTTTTTCATCTATATCATCAAAAATTGGTTTAACTACATCAGTCAATTCATTTAATAATTTTGTACCATTATCTGTAATGGATATAATATTTGCTCTACGTCCGTTTTTAATAGATTCTTTTCTCTTAATACAACCTTTCTCTTCAAGACTATCAAGCATTCTTCCAGTATTTGCTCTATCCTTTAATATCATTTGAGCCAAATCTCTTTGATGAATTTCACCACTACACTGAGTAATTGTACTAAGTATAGTTAACTCATTCAATGTTAATGGCAACTCCAACTTATCTTCAAGTTGTTTTGCTAATGTTCTACAAAACCTTTCAGTAAGTTTTATCTGATAATATAAAGAGTCTTTAAACCCTTTTGCTAATTCATGATTTTTATGTTTTGCTTCCATATTTTTATCTGTTATCATATTGTTAAGTTTTATGTGTTGCATTTGCAACATTATTATGCTATCATCATTTTAAGAAAATTTCAAGAGCTCGGAGAAAAATAATGAAAAAATTTATATCACTAGCAATTTTATTAAGTTTTGTAGGGTTACAAATTACACCTGCAGAAGCGTTTTTAAGAACAAAGATTGAAAAAAATACACAACTTGAACAAAGCAAAAAAGTTGATAAGGAATTATATAGAAAAGTTCAAAAACAAAAAGATATTCCTTACAAGAAACTACGTGTAAAAAATAAATATGACTTTATTAATATGCCTTGGTGGGAACAATTTAATGATCCATATTTGACAGAATATATTAATAAAGCAATGGAACATAACTTTGATTTAAAGATTGCTACGTTAACAGTTGATGAATATTATCAAAATGTTAAAGCACAAATGGCAAATGAGTTACCACAAGTACAAGGTGGTTATGGTGCTGGTGTCGTTGGTTTGCCACCATTGTTAAATGGTGAAAGAGATACTGGTCATGGAATGGGATTACCATTTATTGCTAGTTATGAAGCAGATATTTTCTTAAAAAACCATGATAAAACAACTTCTGCTAAAAAGTTGTTCCAAGCATCAATAAGTGATGAAAGAACTGCATATATTTCAATTGTATCTTCAATTGGAACAGTTTATTATAATATTGTTAGATTAGATAAAGCAATTGCACTACAAGAAGACATTGTAGGACTAAGAAAAAATATATATGACCTTATGGCTTTAAGTAATCAACACGGAGTAACATCTACAAGTGATATGATTAAAGCAAACAAATCATATATTGCAGGTCAATCAGATTTAATTGATTTAAAAAGACAAAGAATAGAATTATTAAACCAATTAGCAGTTTTGATTGGTGAAAGTCCGGAAAATGTAAAAGAATTCAAGAGAATATCTTATGATGAAATACAATATAAATATAATATACCAGATTCTATTTCATCAGACATTATTGAACAAAGACCAGATTATATTAGAGCAGAAGTTATGCTTAAAAAGGCAGGTATTGATGTAAGAATTGCTAAAAAAGAATTTTTACCAACAATCAGTATATCTGGTTTAGCATTATTCAATGCAAAACACTTAGGTAGTATATTCACAACAAACAATGCATTATGGAGCGTTGGTGGTTCTGCAATGTTACCAATATTCACAGGTGGAGCAAGAATTGCGAACTTAAAGATTAACAAAGTTAGATTTGAAAAAGCACTAAGACAATACCAAAAAGTAAACTTAGTTGCTATACAAGAGATTAACGATGCACTATATACCGCAAAACTTGATAATCAAAAACTAAATCAAAACAAAAAACATTTAAGCTTGGAAACAAAAGATTTTAATTTATCAAGAAGAAAATATGAACAAGGTGTTATTTCAAAACTTGATTTATGTCAAGTTGAAGAAAACTTGTTGACAATACAAACATTGGTTGCATCAAATACGTTGGATTGTATGATTGATTCTATCAACTTATACAAAGCAACCGGAACAAAATATTAATATCACAATAACTTTATGTCATCCTGGGAATGATTTTATCATTCCCTATTTTTTTTATTATACCTAAGAAGTATTTTTTATTAAATAAAAATTTCACGCATTTAATCTAATCTAAAAATAAATTTTTCGTCTATATTAATAAATAATACTGACATTGTCGTATATATTACTCGAACTATAAAACAATCATGCAAATATTTTAAACAAAATATATTAACCAATCACTGGTCCACCAAATTTTTGATACAATGTTTCTACTTCTGTTGGGATAAATTGACCTAACATTTTAAAACTAAACGTATCTGCAACAAATTCTGCTGGTGAAGATAATGAATATATTGTACCATCATCTAAACGTGTACTTGTATTTTTGGCAAAGAAATCATGAACTATTTTATTATCTTTTACATCTTGCAAAAATTCTTCTGTCAAATGAGTATCTTTCTTACCATCAGCTTTTAATTCTTCTAATCTTCTCATCTTCATAAAATCTTTATGATTAGCATGCCCTAGTTCGTGATAAATTGCACGTGTTATAAAATTAGGATCCTTATCTTTAGAGAATTTTTTATAATATTCTATACATTCTTTTAAGGTTAGACCTTTACCTTTACCAATATTAACTATTTCTTCAAAATCTTTACCTAATTTTAATACCTTCTTAGTATTCCAAGATGCAAAGCCTTCGAGTCCATCAGTAGCACTAGTTGCCTGCATTTTAACTTTTTTAGGTAAAACTGCTTTACCTTTCATTTTATTATTCACATCAACAAATATTTCATTCAAGAAATTTGCAACATCAAGATTATCGCCAATTTGTAACTTTACGCCCAAATTTTCTTTAGCAAATTGTACTGCTTCGTCCATTGTTTTAGCTTCTTTAAAATCAATATGTTCAGCCAACTGTTTTGCTTGTCTAAAATTTCCTTTAGCTAAAAGAATACCAACAGTTGCTGCTGCAGCAAGACTAGCACCAATACCAACAAGTGCCTTTTTTGAAATACCTTTTTCTGTCTGAGGTTGTTGTGCAACATTATTTTTAACTGGATTAGATACTGTTGTAGTATTAATCTTTGGTTGATAAATATTTCTATTAGGTAATGTATTAAAATTTGTTGGCATAACTTAACTTTCTTACATTTGTGTTATACATTTATAAAAACCATAAGAAATTAAAAATTGCTAAATTTTCGCCTCATCATATCATATCTTATCATATTCGAAATATTTATTAATAATTGGTACATTTCATGCAACCTACGACTAAAATAACTTAATACAATTCTGAAAATAACCTATACATACTTAACCAATGCTGTTATAACGTCAACAAATACATTTAATTGTTTTTCTGAAGATGTATCAATTATATTTTGTAAAAATTGTTTATTAGACGATTTTTCAGTTACATTATAAATGCCAAAATCACCCAATGTTAAATTTAATACATTAAGAATTTTCAAAAAAGTATCTAATGCAGGGTAATTTTTTCCAGTTTCAATTTTACTTAAATGTTTTTCAGATATACCAATTTTTTCAGCTAATTCAGCCTGTGTAAGCTTGGTATTCCTTCTTGCATCTTGTATAATTTGTGCAATATGTTTTTTGTCAATTTCCATAATTACCCCTTATCTATATATAAAATAGATTACATGTGATTACTTCTAAACATCATATATATAGAAAAGTAATCCTTTATATTGACATATTTAAGCTTATAAATTATAGTATTATAAGTATTACTAACTAGTTATATATGATACCAATGACAATAAAAAATAAATAGCCTAATTAGTGACAAAATTATAAAAGTATTAAAGAAAGGAGAAAATTATGGCAATTGGAATGGCACAACAAAAAGAAGGCTGGGTCTACGTATATGATGAAAACAATAATCAATTATGGACAAGAAATGGAGAATTACAAGGTTATACTTCAAGTATAGTAACTATTAAATTTGGAAATACTTTATATATGTATGATGAAAAAGGCAACCAAACTGGCATACGTCCTTGTTAAAAATTTTAAATATATACCCAATGAATACCCACAAACATTCATTGGGTTTAATTTTAATACCTCATTTCTTCTTGAATTATTTGGCTAGTCGCAAAAGCGTGGTTTTGCGACTAGTTACGGGCTAGACTACGTCGTTGCCCTACCAAAATTCGCTTTGCGGTCAAAGAAATGTTGCGAAATAAATTAAGCAAATTAACTATTTAGAATAGATTCTTCGCTTTTTTCGGTCGCAATAAACGGCACCGTTCAAATTTAAATCAAAAAGCGTGGTTTTTGATTATAAATTTTCACCTCTCACATTCGTTCGTGCCTCTGCTCCCTCTGCTCAGAATGACGAAAACAACTTCATACTGAGGCTTTAGCCGAAGTATCTTTTACAACTAGCCCAATAATTAAAAAAAAAAAAAAATTTAATAAACTAAACTTATTACAAAAAAAAAGAAAAAACCACTTATTCAAGTGGCGTGTGTGAAAAATTATAGGGAAAATTATAGGGAAAAATTATATTTTGAATCTTGCTATAGTTTGCGTTTCACGCATAACTATTTAACTACTCAACTATGAGAACAATTTGAAGGTTCTTTCAAC
>JBNMJS010000041.1:0-16041 GCA_050873965.1 Cyanobacteriota bacterium
GGAAATACAGTATCTATCGCAAACCCTAAAAAACACAGATTTTTACAACGTCGTAAATTTACTCGTATTAAATTTATTGAAGATTTAGAACTAATCTATAACGATACAGTTCACCACGTACAAACTCTTGACCTTTCTGCTGGTGGTATGAAATTAAAAACAAAAGAAAACATCAACATTGAATACGCATACAGAGTTTGTATCAAATTAAATGATGAAATTGAAGTTAACTGTAAATATCAACTTATTCGTGTAGAAAAAAATAATGACGGATACTACATTATTTCTGGTCAATTCACAAACCTAAGTAATGTTGATAAAATGTCACTTGTACATTTCTGTATGAAAAAGAGTATGGAAACAGCCAACAAATAGAGTGATAATATGTTTTTTACAAATCTTTTTAAACATAAAAATAACAAACTATTATTCACGACTCCATCTCATTCGCAGAAATTTTGTATATTAAATAAATTTCGTCAATTTTATAAATTTGATATATCAGAAACAGAAGCACATAATCCAGAAATAATACTTGATTTAGCACAAAAACAAGCTACAAAAATCTATAATGTAAAACAAACTCTATTCCTAACAAATGGTTCATCTTCAGGTATAATCACAGCAGTATTAACAGTTGCAAACAAAAATGACAAAGTTTTGATATGGAAAAATGCTCACAGATGTCACAAAAATGCAGTTACATTATCAGGAGCAACACCTATCTATTATGATTTACCAATAAATCAAGAATGGGGTATTCCAGAAAAAACAACAGTTGATATTCTTAAACCTTATTTAGAAACTGAAAAACCTAAAGCAGTCATTATAACATCACCAACTTACGAAGGCATTGTATCAGATATAAAATCGATTAAAGAATTATGTAATCAGTATGGAGCGTACTTAATTGTAGACGAAGCACATGGTGCATTATACCCATTTTCGGACAATTTACCGGAATCTGCAATTAAACATGCAGACATTATAGTTCAGTCATTACATAAAACTGCAGGAGGACTAAATCCAACAGCATTGATACATTCTAATATCGATATTGATTTGCAACCTGCACTTGATATGGTAATGACAACTTCACCATCATATCCACTAATGGCATCAATCGAAGCAAATATAAACTTCTTAAGTTCACACAGAGGTAAAAAACATTTAGCAAAATTGATAAAAGAATTAAAAGATATACGTAAAATCAACAATGTGCAATTTTATGGCGATGACATTACCAAAATTCTTATAAAAAAAGAAGGGATTACTGGTGAAGAATTATCAGAAATTCTTTTTGATAAATACAATATAGAAGACGAAAAGACTAATGATATTTCAACAATGTTGCTATGTGGTATTGGAACATCTAAAAGTAAATTAAAAGAGCTTGCAAAGGTTCTTCACAAGCTCTAATTTAATCTTTTATTTATTATCTGATTAGTTATACTCTAAATTGATTTGAGAGAACTGAACAATCTTGTTACGTCCTCTATGTTTAGCATTATATAATGCGTGTTCAGCATATCTAATCAATGTATTAGCATCTTCATGAACATTTTCCATACAAGGGAACGTTGCAATACCACCAGAAATTGTAACTGGGTGTCTTTCATCTTCACCTGCAGGTATAAATTCCATTTTTTCAACTTCTCTTCTGAAACGTTCAGCATAAATAAATGCATTATCTTCAGATGTGTTTGGCAAGATTAATAAGAATTCTTCGTCACCATATCTAGTAACAATATCTTCTCGTCTAACTGAATCTGCAAGTTTTGATGAGATATTTCTTAAAAGAATATCACCCCATTCATAACCATACATATCATTAACTGCCTTAAAGAAATCTAAGTCAAATAAAATACAAGAAACTTTTGTTTTGTATCGTCTAGAACGTGAAATTTCAGCTTCTAATGCTTCTTGTAAATATTTTCTGTTATGAAGACCAGTAAGTTCATCTGTTGTACTTACTTCCATCATTCTATTTTTATAATAACTAATTTTTAATAAAGCTTTTGCTCTTACCAATAATTCATCTTTATTAACTGGACTACTGATAAAATCATAACCTTCAGCCCTAACAATTGTATTGAATCTTTCACCAATAAACAATAAAGGACAAATAAATTTTGTAGTCATTAAAATATCTGTTAAATTGTCAACATCTTCTACAACAATCAAAGACGGATTTAACATTGTATGTTCTCTCATAATAGAACCGTCTTCTACTCTAATAGCAGCATCATCTATTTCAGACAAGATACCTGCGATTGGTGTAGATTTGTTTTTTGAGTAAATTACAATATTTGCCATATTTATAGTACCTCTTCTTGATACGTTGATTATAACATAATATACATATATTCACAATAATATTAAATAAAAAAAGCACTAACTTCGTAGTTAGTGCTTTTTCTTATATGATTTATTTACTATTTAATAGTATCAAATCTGTCTGTAATTGTTACAACACCATCTGGAGTTTTGAATACAGTCTTAGCAATTCTTTTTGCTAATGCAGATTGTTCTTCATCATCATCAGATGCGGCGAACGCAATTGGTGTGAATGATTGAGCCATTGCTGTATTTACACCAGATTGTTGTAAGTTGTTCAAGTTCTTAAGAACTTCTTCTGTTAATGAATTATTTCCATCAACTGGAATACCGTTCCAGAAAATTCCATTATCTGCTGATGAATCAGAGATTCCACCTGGTTTACCATTGATGGTAATAGTGTTACCGTGAGCATCATCGATATCTACTTTACCACCACCGTTGATGATAATATCACCAATACCATCTTTATCACCATCTGCTGTTAAGTGATCACCTTTAACATCTCCACCAGCATCGATAGTAATGTCATCTTTAGCAGTAATATCTTTTACTGTTGTTTTGTTGCCAGAGTCGATGTCAACATTGTTACCAGAACCGCCATCAATATCTACATCACCTTTAGCATCGATAATCAAGTCACCTTTCTTATCATTATCGTTATCAGCTTTTAAGTTGCCACCTGTTACGTTACCGTCAGATTTAATTTTAACATCATCATCACCAGTAACATTCTTGATAGTTGCATCACCACCAGATACGATATCTACGTTCTTACCAGAACCACCATCTATATCAGTTTTATCACCAGATCTGATAATTAAGTCACCAACACCGTCTTTATCAGCATCAGCAATTAAATTACCACCTGTAACGCTACCATTTGAAGCATCAATGATTACATCATCTGCACCTTTGATATTTTTAACATCAGCGTTACCATCTGTTGAACCGATTGATACGTTTTCACCAGATGCACCATCTATTGTAACATCACCTTTACTCTTGATGATTAAATCGCCAATACCGTCATTATCACCATCTGCGATTAAGTTACCACCTGTAACGCTACCATTTGAAGCATCAATGATTACATCATCTGCACCTTTGATATTTTTAACATCAGCATTACCATCTGTTGAACCGATTGATACGTTTTCACCAGATGCACCGTCAATTGTAACATCACCTTTGCCCTTGATGATTAAATCACCAATACCGTCATTATCACCATCAGCGATTAAATTACCACCTGTAACAGTACCTTCTTTTGATTCAATAGTTACATTATCAGCACCTGTCACATTTTTAACGATAGAATCTGCAACCGATGAGATACCAACGTTTTTACCAGAAGCACCATCGATATCTGCTTTACCACCAGCATTGATAATCAAATCACCAACACCGTTACCTTCAGCATCAGCAACTAAATCTGTACCTTTAACATCTTTACCTGCTGTAATTCTAATATCAGTATCTGCTTTTACATTATCAATAGTAACTGAACCATTCTTAGATGTGAATGAACCGTTACCTGTTGTATCATCATTTGATTTTTTAATTGTTATATCACCAGTTTTCAAGTTACCAGTTGAACTAATTACTACATTTTCAACTGTATCAGGAGTAACTTTTAAATCAGTGTTGCCAGCATCAGCATTGATATTGATAACAGATGTATCAATTGTGATTTTCAAATCACCGTTATCAGTAGCTGATTTAATATCAATAGCATCAGCATCTAAGATATTTTTACCAACTGCAGATTCAAAATTATCTCTTGAAACTGTATTTTGCATAGCTCTGAAATATTCAGATGAATTATTTTCAACATTACCGTCAAGTGCAGCAATGTAACCGTTTGGAGCACTTAATGACACGTCATCTGAAATCAATTTACCATTAATATTATCTGATTTAGCTTGGAAAATTGAACCTTTAGTTGATGTCATTTCAATTTTACCAGCACTTACTGTATTTGAATAACCAATGTTACCACTAGCATTAGCAGTTAACTTACCAGTTACGGTTAAACTACCATCTTGTAAGTTAGCGTTTTTCTCATACCATCCGAAAATAACATTCGCATCATCTCTGCTAGATGAACCCATTGCATTTGCAGTTAAGTCACCATTAATTGTACTATGACCACCAATTACAATATAGTTATCACTTGTATCAGTAATTGTTGTATTACCTAAATCAACATCAAACAATTTTGTATATTTGTTAGAGTTAATTGTTGTATCACCTGCTTTTACAGAATCCATTTGAACTAATCCATTACTATTGATATCAACTGTTCCACCAATTTCTGAATTAGTTATCCATGCTCCACTACTTGTCTTAACAGACAAATCCTTTTCTAAATCAGCAGTTACAAATGCTATCTTAGTATCAATATTAGCAGAACCACCTTCTAAATTAACCATTCCTCTAGCTGAAGAAGGAATTCCATTTAAGGTTTTTCTACATGCTAATATATCCACATAATAAGAAGAATCTATTGATTTTGTATTTCCATTCTTATCAGTATATGTATATCCACCTTTTATAGTATTAGCATCTAAACTAACAATAAAACCTTTTTTTGCAGTTAAGTTAATATTATCAGCAATAAGTTTTCCACTCATAGCATTTGAATTTGCTTGAAGAATAGAACCATTTTCAGTTGTAAAGTTAATATTATTTGCTCGAACTACATTTGAATAACCAATATCAGTTAAAGCATTAACTGTTAAATCACCATTTACTGTAATACTACCATCTTGTAAAACAGCACCTGTGTCATACCAACCAAAAATAATACTTTTAGCTGTAATATCTAAGTCTCCATCAAATGTACTGTGACCACCAATAACCATATAGTTGTCACTTGTATCGTTAATAGTTGTTTTACCAAGATTTACATCATATAATCTAGCAAATCTATTTGAGTTAATAACTGTATCACCAGCTTTAACACCATCTAATTGAGCAAAGGACTTTGCATCAATATTCAAATTTGCATCAATAGTTGAATTTTCAATCATAACACTTCTATCTGATACCAATCTAACTTCACCATTTTTTGAAGTTATAGCAGAATTTGCTATTTGGTTAGGAACTGTTACACTAGAAAATTTAATATCTTTAACAGAACCATCATCTGCTTTCATTGAGACAGTTTTAGATGCAATAAATGTTGAACCATCTGTTGTTGTTAAAACAATACCTTTAGCATCTGATGCTGTTAATGTTGAACTATCAACATAAATTCCTTTTGAAACAATATTAATATCAGCTGCGTTGATATTTGATGAATTTGTAATTGCAACAATTGCAATACCATCACCATAAGCAGCATTTGAAATATCTAATTTATCAAAATCTGTATTATCATCAATAGCAATTGCTGTTAAATCTTTAGTAGTTAATACTAAACCACCCAAAGATTCAAATTTACCACCTTCAAATAAAATACCATTTGGGTTAGAAATAATAATCTTACCCTGATCAGCTTTGATAGTACCAGCAAATTTAGAAATACTTGTACCAACAACATTATTCAATACACCATAACTACCATTTTTGAAAGTTAATGTTTGATCTTTGTAAACATTAAACTTGTTCCAGTCAATTCTTGTGTTGTTGTTGAAATGTAAAGTTGCCTCATTTAAAGTTGCATTAGTATCAATTTTTGTCAAACCTGCAGTATGACCTTTAATTTGGGCACCAGTTAAAACATCTTTGTTTGCAAACACACCAGATTGCAAAACATCGGCAAATGACATCTGTAAACTTAAAAAAGAAATACAGAACACAACCGACAATACTTTTGTCATCATTTTTTTCATCTTACAATTACCCTTATTGTTATACTATTTATTACTTTCCAAGTCTGTGTACCACAATCGTGGCACTCCCATTCTATCATATCAAAATCTGTAAATATTAATTTTTGACATTATTTGCTTATATATTTACAAAACTTTACATTATGTTATAAAGCCACTATCAGGGGGTTTCAGCCATGAATATTTTTTCAAATATTATTTATACCATGATTTTAATAACTCAAATTTTTATACTTACGCCTATTTTTATTTCATGGAATAAACGTTAAATTTTAATATGTAATACAAATTAAGGGGAAGGAACATGAAACAATTCAAAATTTTCGCTGTTATTTGTTGTGTATTAATGTTTGCACAAGTAAGTTTTGCTCTAGATAAAGTAGGTATTGTAGATATTCAAACAATAGTAAACAATTCTAGTGAAGTTAAAGCACTGAAATCAGAACATAATGTACAAATTCAATCTTTGAACAAAATTGTCATGGAAGCACAAAATGCTATTGCAAAAGAATCTGACCCTCAAAAAATAGTTGCATTACAAGACAAATATGCAAGTGAATTCAATAGAAAAAAAGAATTTATTGATAATCAATATTCTTCAAGACTCTCAGTGATTGAAACAAAATTAAAAAATGATATTTTAGAAAGTGCAAAAAAGAACAATTATGACATAGTATTAGCCAAAAATGTAGTATTTTACGGTGGCGAAGATATAACAGACATTGTTTCACGTGATATAAAATAACCATATAACATATCCATGCTAAAATAAACTTATGAAAAAGATTATTTTAGCATCAAACTCTCCAAGAAGAAGAGAATTATTAAAAAAAGCAGGAATAAAATTTGAAGTACATCCTTCAAAATATGAAGAAGTACTTGATAATCATAATTTCACATACGAAAAAATAGAAAATCTTGCTTATAACAAAGCAAAATATGTTGCAGATGAAATACAAGAAAATGCTATTATAATTGGAGCAGATACTGTCGTTGTATTAAATAATACAATTTTAACAAAACCAATAGACCACGATGATGCTATTCACACGTTAGAAATGCTAAGTGGCAAAGAACATCAAGTTGTTACTGGTATCTGCGTTATAGATAAATACGAAAACAAAACAAAAATTAAAGCAGTTACTACAAAAGTAACTTTTGAAAATTTATCAGATGAAATGATAAATTATTACATAGATAACTTTAAACCTTATGACAAAGCAGGTGCTTATGGAATACAAGAACTTCCATCTGGCTATGTAAAAGCACTTGATGGAAGTCTTGAAAATGTTATTGGTCTTTGCACAAAGACTGTATTATCAATGTTAAATGATTAACCCTCATTTTCTTCAGTTTTTTTAAAACCTAGAGAAATACGTTTATCCTGAGGATTGAACTTAAGAATGCAAACATTAATTTTTGCACCAACTTCTAGAATAACATTGTTTTCATTTTGATATTCAATAAGTTCATTATGTGGAAGTAATGCTTCAACACCATCATAAATTTCTACAAAAGCACCAAATGGTTTAATTCTAGTAATCAAACCTTCTCTAAAGTCACCTTCGTGAACTTCTTTAGATGCTGCTTCCCAAGGATCAGGTGTAATTGATTTCAAACTTAACGTAATTCGTTGTTTTGGAACATCTACGTCAAATACGCCAACTTCAATTTCTTCACCAATTTTTAGTAAATCAGTTGGATGTTCAACCCATTTCCAAGAGATTTGAGATAATGGTAACAAGCAATCAAAGCCGCCAATATCAACAAACGCACCGAAATCAGTAACTCGAACTACTCTACCTTTGATAACTTGTCCAACTTCAATTTGACTAAAGATTTCTTCTTTAGCATTTTCAATAGAATCACTATAAATTTTCTTATTAGAAAGAACAAAATTATTATGTTCCTCATCAAGAGAAATAATTTTAACTTCGATTTTGTCACCAACTTTATATTCAACTGTTCTATTTTGAATTTGACTAGATGGAACAAAACCTCTAACGCCAATAATATCAACTAACAAACCACCACGAACGACTTGAACTACTTCGCCCTTGATAATTTCATTAGCTTCTTTTAATTTTTTAAGTTCTTGCCAAGCATAGAACAAATCTACTTTCTTTCTAGATAAAGTAAATTTACCATTTTCATCAGCGTCAGAAATAACTAAAAATTCATATTCTTTACCTTTTTCAAGAACTTCTTCAACTTTTTTGTTGTCATTTGATACTTCTTTTGCTGGAACAACTGCTGCTGATTTTGCACCTATATCAACAATTGCACCTTCACCATCATAACCATATACAATACCTTTTACAAGGTCGCCTCTTTTTTGCTTGTAATCGTATTGATTTAACAGTGCTTCAAAATCTTCGTTACTTAACGCATTTGTCATATCGTTTTTAACTCCTAATTTCCATTATGCAGACTAATTTATATACTGATTATAGCATGTTTTTGAATATTTTACTAGCCCATGAGGTAAATTGCACATTTTCATTCGATTATATGCCGATTTCATTCTGTTTGTGGTTAAATAAAAATGTAGAAAACACATACAATTATGTGAAAATATAAAAAAAATGAGTACTAAAGTTATGTTAATTAGAGAAAAATTAGAAGAAAAAGAAATAAAAACACTAAGAGATATCGCTGCAAAAAGCAAATTTGCAAAACGTAAACAAGAGGAAACTCCATCTGACTTAAGAACAGAATATCAACGTGATAGAGATAGAATTTTGCATTCAAAATCATTCAGACGACTAAAACATAAAACGCAAGTATTTTTAGCACCGTTTGATGACCATTTCAGAACACGTTTAACACACACTCTTGAAGTTTCACAAATTGCAAGAACTATGGCTAGAGCATTAGAATTAAACGAAGATTTGGTTGAAGCGATTTCTTTAGGACACGATTTAGGACACACACCATTTGGACATTGTGGAGAATCTGTTTTAAACGAACTTGTATCAGTTGGATTTCACCATAATATACAAAGTGTTAGAGTCGTTGAAGAATTAGAAAAAATGAATCTTTGTATTGAAACAATAGATGGAATTTTAACACACACTTGGGGTTTCAAACCAAAAACAGCAGAAGCACAAATTGTTCAATATGCTGATAAAATTGCATATATCAACCACGATATTGAAGACTCAATTAGAGCAGGTATTATAACAGAAGATGATTTACCAAAAGAATGTAAAGAATATTTTTCATCTAAACCATCTAAAAGATTATCAAAAATGATATATTCTGTTGTAAATAGTTCTTTAGAAAAAGAAAAAGTAACAATGGACGAAGAATGTTGGGGATACACTAAAATTCTTAGAGAATGGATGTTTAATAATATTTATATTGATTCACCCGCAAAAACAGAAGAAGGCAAAGCTAAACATCTAGTAAAAACATTATTTGAATACTATACAGACTATTCTAAACAGTATTGCGATGATGATAAAAAAATAGAGCGTTTAGTAACCGATTATATTTCAGGTATGACTGACCAATATGCAATTGAAAAGTATAAAGAAAAATTCATACCGAGACCACTAAACTCAAAAACAAAAGATGAAAATTTTCTTAAATTATTGTATGCTATAGATAACAAAAGTGAGGGGAAATTATGACAAACGGAAAAGAAGAAATAATTAGATTTCAAACTTCAGGTACATGTTCAAAAATGATTGGTGTATCAATAATAGACAATGTTATCAATGACATTGAATTTTTAGGTGGTTGTCAAGGAAATCTTACAGGCATAGCACATCTAGTAAAAGGTATGACTGTTGATGAAGTTATCAAACGCTTACAAGGCATTCAATGTGGAAATAAAGGTACTAGTTGTCCAGACCAATTAGCAAAATGCCTTATTGAATACAAAAACAAATCTGCAGTAGCAAAATAACTACTTATTAATATATTTGTTTTTTATTCCTTCATAAACATAATACGTCATTTCACAATCTTTCAAACCTCTATGGTGACCTTTTGAATCAATGTTGAAATAGTTTGCCAAGTTTGAAAGTTTGTGACTAGTGACATCAGTACAATATCTCCTAGACAATTTCATTGTATCCATAGATTCATTTTGAAATTTATTATTAAAATATTTTTCTAAATTTTTAGAGATAAATCTAATATCAAATTTTACATTGTGTCCCAAAACTATATCATCAGCAATAAAATTCATATATTTAGGTAAAATATGTTCCAATGTGTCGGCATTTTCAACCATAGAATTTGTGATACCTGTTAAATTTGTTATATAACTATTTATTTTTTCATTAGGGTTAATCAATTCTGTAAATGTATCAGCAATTTTGTTATCTCTTATTTTAATTGCAGAAAGTTCAATGATATTATTTTTATCAGGAGATAACCCCGTAGTTTCAATATCAATAACTGTATAATTAGTTGGAAATTCAGAAGTTGATAACATATTACACCCTTTCTATTTATAATATATCACAACATTTTATTTCAATATAAATAATATTTATTTTTTCTTATGTATATGTTATCCTACTTTCAAGGGGGATATGGAATTGAGTAATTCAAATGATGAATCTATATATATAAAAATCCAAGATTGGCTAGAATCATACAGAAATTCAAACAGCAATCATCAAAAGAAACGTTTAATGAATTTGATAGTTGTTGCAATGATGCCTGTAATCAAAAAAATTGCTAATTCCATTGCCAGACGTGCAGAAGATCCGGTAGAAGACCTTGTACAAGCAGGTTCAATCGGTTTGGTTAAGGCAATCAAAAGATATAATCCTGAATTATGTCCAAAATTTAGAATATACGCTGGTTACTTAATAGTTGGTGAAATGCAACACTATATGCGTGACAAAGTATCACTAATTAAAGTTCCACGTGAAATAATTGAATTGGCTATGCGTATCAAAAACTTCGTTAAAGATTTAAGCGAAGAAGAAATGGATAATATGACAAGCCAAAAAGTAGCAGAAGCACTTGATGTACCTGTTCAAAAAGTAAATACTGCTATTGATATTGATAGACGTAAAAAAGTTACTTCACTTGATGAATTAATCAGCGTTGATGGAAACAAAACATCTATTGGAGATTTAACACCTGCTTACGATTATAAAGAATTTTCTGAAAAATATGACATGCACATGGAGATTGATAATATTATTAAAAATCTACCAGCAGAATATAAAGAAATTGTTGAATTATTCTACTATGAAGATATGAAACAAACAGAAATTGCTCAAAAATTAAATCTTAACCAAATGATGGTTTCTAGAAAACTTAAAAAAGCATTCAACTACATGTATAACATTATAAAAAAACAGGATAACGAATAATGGACACATTTCTAACAATTTTAATCTGTCTAATGGGATTATGTTGGGGCAGTTTCTTAAATGTGTTAATTGTTAGAACTCTTAGTGGCGAAAGTATAATATTTCCACCATCAAAATGTCCTAAATGTGATGTTCCACTACATTGGTGGCAAAATATACCAATCATATCGTATTTTATTTTAAAAGGTAGATGTGCATTCTGCAATGCACCTATTAGTATTCAATATCCAATAATAGAAATTGTCGGTTTAATAATGTTTCTATTTGCCTTCAACAAATATCAATCTAAATTTGATGCCATATCAGTTATTTTGACATTATCAATGCTATTAACCCTTGCATACACAGATTTAAAAAAACAAGAAGTTTCTAAAACACAAATGTTTGTAATAATGCTATGTGGATTAATTTTTAACAGATATGATTTATTCAATGCAATACTAGGTGGACTAATCGCATCTTGCATAATAATAATCTTGGCAAATATTGGACTTAAAATATTTAATAAAGAAACATTTGGTGTTGGTGATATTTATTTACTTGGAGCATTTGGAACAATTGTAGGCTTTGAAAATCTATTCATGTATTTAATATACGCACTCATTATTCAAGTAATATTTATTTTACCATCATACATCATGACGCTTTGGCGTAATGAAAAAGCTGAAACTTTAAAATACTTAATATTTTTTATAATCACATGCCTATTTCTTTACGTTTTGAGAAATTTCTCATCAACAATCTTAAACCCAGTATTTATAGTAATTTTAGCAAGCATGCTGTATTTTGCATACAAATTAACACGTAGCTTAATTGACACATTAAAAACTCAGCAAACCCCGTCATATTGTCCATTAGCACCTGCTATTGCCATAAGTTGCTTGTTATATCTAATTTAAAGATATTTGTAATACTTGTTGCACTAATGCGAAATAAAAGGTATAATAAACATGCTATTTATATTTCGGCTAGTGTAAAATCTTAACAGGAAGGATATCCGACCTGTTTTTTTTACCCCTAAAAACAGAAAAATACCGATTATATAATCGGCATAATTCGTTTTGTTTATAAATAAATTTTTATTGTCGCAAGTTTTCATTTAATTTAGCAAAAGACAAACGCTGTTGCATCTTTGCTAAATCCCAATATGCATCACGTTTTCCCCACAAACCACTAAGTAATTGAGCACTAGATGCATTGTGTTCTTGAATTGCATCGTAAGCATCTGCATCGGCAATATCATATTCCTTATCTACTGCAATTCTTTCTACATCTGCGTTTTCATATTTTAGATTAGATGCATTATATTGCTTTTGAATAGATTTATCTGTTTTATCTGCATTAAACTTCTTAGTCCAATTTGCAAAAATACGTTTTAAACTATTTTCTGTTACTTCTTTTCTATATAAATCACGCTCTTTTTGATACCTCAATGAACGTGCATCATCTTCTGCATCTCCAGTTTCACTATAATTTTCACGTAAAACTGCCAAATTTTTATTTATTTCTTCAATTTTTGCCTTTTGTTCTTGTATTTGCTGCTCAATAGAATTAGATACAACAGTAGATTTTTTATATGTATCCATATTCTTTTCATAATCTTTTGAGTCTGACTTTTTCGCTTGTTTTTTAGCCACCTCATCAGTATTTTCTTCTGTTTCTTCTTCTTTAATAGGTTCAGAATTCAATCTATTAATCTCTGTTAATTCTTTTGGAACATTCGTACTCAATGATAATTTATTAACATCAATACTCATGATAACAACACTTCCTTTTTTCTACACAATACTTATATATTTTTTTAAATCGGTCAAGATTCATAATTGACATATTTTAGAGTTTACTTTACAAAAAGTAACAATTCAATTATATAATACAACACCAAACAAGAAAATCAAGAACAAAAAAGATGCTTAGTATAAACTAAGCATCTTTAAAAAGAATAATTTATAAAATTAATTATTCAGCATCATCTAATGCATCAACACCTGGTAATACTTTACCTTCAATAAATTCAAGAGAAGCACCACCACCAGTTGAAACGTGAGTGAAATCTTCTGCCTTAAAGAATTTCTTAGCAGCTGAAACAGAATCACCACCACCGATAACAGAAACAGCACCATTTTTAGTTGCTTCAACAACTGCTTCCAAAACAGCCTTTGTACCTTCAGCAAATGCTGGATTTTCAAATGCACCAACTGGTCCGTTCATCAAGATAGTTTTTGAAGATTTAATCACTTCAGCAAATGCTTTTCTTGATTCTAAACCAGCATCAACACCTTCAAATCCGTCTGGAATTTCATTGATTTTAACGAATTCGTTTTTACCGTTACCAGAAAAATCATCTGTAACTAATACATCAGTAGCCATAACTAATTTAACGCCTTTATCAGCAGCTTTCTTTTCAATAGCCTTAGCAACTTCGATTTGGTCATCTTCACAAATTGAGTTACCGATTTTACCACCGTTAGCTTTAACGAATGTATAAGCCATACCACCACCGATAATCATATTATCAACTTTGTCTAATAAGTTTTCTAAAACACCAATTTTAGAAGAAACTTTAGCACCACCAACGATTGCTGTGAATGGTCTTGTTGGATTGTCTAATGCTTGAGATAAGCATCTTAATTCTTTTTCCATCAACAAACCAGAAACTGCTGGGCTTAATAGATGAGCAACTTTAGCAGTTGAAGTGTGTTTTCTGTGAGCAGCACCAAAAGCATCGTTTACATAGAAATCACCTAATTTCGCTAATTCTTTAGCAAATGTCATATCATCATCTTTAGCTTCTTCAGCTTTGTAGTATCTAATGTTTTCTAATAAAGCAACTTGTCCATCTTGTAAGTCTGCTAATTCTTTATCAGCACCTTCACCTACTGGAGATTTTACAAATTTAACTTCTTCACCTAAAACCTTAGACATATATTTTGCAACTGGTTCTAATGATAAATCTTCTAATTTTTGACCTTCTTTAAGTTTTTGTGGTCTTCCTAAGTGAGCCATTAAAATGATTTTAGCTCCTTTATCTTTTAAAAATTTAACTGTAGGTATGATAGCCTGAATTCTTGTATCATCTGTAACGTTTTTATCTGCATCTAGAGGAACGTTAACATCAACTCTAACTAAGGCTCTTTTACCTTTAACATCACCTAAATCTTTTACTGATTTTTTCATTGGTTTTTCCTTTCTTATTTTATAAAAATACGAATTATTTCTCATCCGTGCAAATTTATTATATTAAAAACATTCAGGTAAATCAAAAATTAAGTACACAAAAATTTAAAAACTAACAATTTTTTATAAAAAAAACACTTTATAATATATATCGATATGATAAAAATAAATTCAAAAACAATAAGTGAACCAGTTTCAAAAATTATAAAGAAGATTGAAACTCCTGTTGCTGAACATACAGAAAACCCAAGAGCCATTGCAGATAATTTAACAGCGACGGCTAATTCTGCTATTGCAGGAATTTCTTTACCCAAACTATCTGTTAAAAGCGTTCTTGAAAAGCATACAAAATTTTTAAAATCACTAATAGAAGAAACAAAAATCCAAAAGACTAAAAATGATTATTCAAAGGTAGAAGAATATATAAACTCCTTAAGCAATGATTCTACAAAACTACAAGACATTGATGATTTAATTACATTAGTTCAAAAAGGTAAACTAGATAAAAAAGTTCTAAATTTTTTAAATAAAGATTCTCAAATACCACAAGTCATATCAGATGATTTAGCAATATTAAGAACAAAAAACAAAAAAATAATTGATGCATTTGTACCAGAATTTAAAAACAAAGAAGAAGCCATTACAAGTACAAATATTGGTGATGTTTTTCAAATAAAAGGTAATAAAACCATAAGCATTATAAATAAAAATGGTGAAATCGAAAACTTATCAATGGATAAAAAGAGTTATTATGATTTATTTCCACCAGTTAAAAGATTTGCAAATATTCAACCTGACAATTTTGGTAATTGTTATGAAATAACTGCGTTAAATACATTAATAGAAAATCCAAAAACAAGAGAAAATGTATTACGTTGCATTGATACAATAAGTAATAAAGACCAAATAATAATAAATTTTCCACGTAGTAATTTTAAAAATGGTATTAAAGTTTCAATAAACGATATTGAAAGAGAAGGTAACCAATACTATAGTAGTGGCTGTGATGGAATTAAATTAATTGAACACGCACTAGGAAAAGAATATGAAAAACCTTTTAATGAGTTTTTAATGAAACATTATGAAAAAAAAGGTAATACAGAAACTGTAGATAAATTAAAAAAACATTACCAACGTAATAAATACGATAATTCTGAAATAAAAAATTTATTAGAATTCGAAGGTTCTCTTGGAAGAAATTTGAGAGAGGGTGGAGATGCAGTTGTTGTTTGGCGAATAATGGGACTCGGAAGAAACCAATCAATAGAAACTGATAAATTTTTAGATAAAATACAAAAAAGCAAACATTTAATTGATAATCGTAATTACTTAGATATTTATAAAAC
>JBNMJS010000042.1:0-15694 GCA_050873965.1 Cyanobacteriota bacterium
CGGATTGCCGACAGAGTGCGAAAGGGCTTGGAGCAGTCCAAGACCTGTAGGCACGTTTAACGTCGGCAACCAAGCAGAAACTCCTGACCTGAACTTCATTCACACATCATAAGTAATTATTATGTACTATTTGTTAGGTAATTGTTGTTGAAAACAACACAGTAGGCACGAAAACATAAACGAAACCAAATAGCGAATTTGTTTGAGTGATTTTGAAACATAAAAAATATACAAAATCACGAGTTATTCGCTTCAATGGTTGAGTGCTAATATTTTCGTGACTACTCTAGCGTGCCTTTTCTTTCTTTTTCTACTGTTTTCTTTCTTTGGGCTTCGCAACTCCGAAAGAAAGAAAACAGTTATAATATTATAATCAAAGAAATGAGGCATTATAATAGAACAAATCAAATCTATTATTATAAATAAACTTTAATTTACATCATATTCATAACAACAATTGTTGATACAAAAACTATCCCTATTACAAACATAATAAATGCAACACAATGCAAATATGCATGCCTGTTCGATGAATTAGTATCTAACCCTCTTACAATAGATTTAGAATAATCATTTCTCAATTTATTTTTCTGAGCATCAAATTCATTATTCATTATTTTTCTTAAATTATATAAACTCTCTAACTTCTTTCTTAATAACGGTTTTGCGATTATATTACGACGCATTTTTACACTAACTTCATCATCTAACTCATTATCTATATACGCAGACAATTCTCTTAATTGTATATCGTCTTCCTCAACATCATCAATATATTCAGAAGCATCATCACAAACCTTTATTCCGGAATTTTCTTCAACAATTATCTGATTATACGCATCTTTTAAATCCGTAATAATAGAACTCAACATGTTATATCTAATATGACAAGTTGGACACTCTCTCAAATGTTCTTCAAATGCTTCTTTTAAGGTTTCACTTAATTCATTATTCAAATAAAAAGATATCAACCCTTCAAATTGACTACACGTAATTTTCATAAAAACTCCTTATATATATTCTTGTAATTCTTGTTGGAGTTTTAAACGTGCTCGAGAAATTCTAGATTTAACAGTTCCTACATTTGTATTGGTTAAATTTGCTATATCATCATAACTCATACCCTCAAATTCACGCAAAACAATGGCAATACGTGAATTTATCGGTAACGATAATATACAATTTTTTATGATACAACCTAATTCAGATGCCAAACATTTATCCAATGGCTGACTCGATTTATCCTCTATTTTTACATTTTCAATATCATCAATATCAACTGCTTCTGCCTTGTTAGACTTTTTACGTATTTCATCATAAAAAACATTAAGTGCAATTCTATTAGCCCAAGTTTTAAAACAACTAACATCTTTCAACTTGTTAATATTTCTTGCAATCTTAACCAATGCATCTTGAGTCAAATCTGCAACCAATTCTCGCCTGCTACACAGATGTGAAAATATGGCGAAAACTTCCTTTTGAATACGTTTAATCAACTCTTCTAATGCCTTAAAATCATCATTTTGAGCCATTTCAATTAAAAGATATTGAGGTATTTTTTTATAATTTGCTTTCACCATAAAAACTCCATAATACGAGTTTATGAAGTTTTATAATTTTATATAATGCTCTTTGTTATATAATCAAATAGGCATTATAATATTTTGTTAATCTATACATAAAGGAAAAACTTTGACTAATAAAACTAAACAAACATTCAATCAAATTGTACTAAATCACAAACATTTGTGCATTGAATTCGACGGCAAAGAATTTTTGAATACTGACAACGGATTAAATAAAGTTGCAAGTATCCTTAATAGTGGTGCTGATATAATCCTGTTAAATAATAATTTTGATAATGATAAAACATTTTTGGATACTGCCATAAAAGTAAAACAATTATGTGCAATGTTTGATGCTTTATTGATAATTCAAAACAGAGCAGATATTACATTTTTATCAGAAGCAGACGGACTTTATTTAGATAAAAACAGTCTTTCAATACACCAAGCAAAAGAAATTGTTGGAGAGAAAACTATAATTGGAATGAGTATAAATTCCACTATTGAAGCAATTTCAGCAATAAAAAATGGTGCCGATTATATATGTTTTGAACAAATATTTTCAACACCAACTACACCTGCTGTAAATTCGGCAGGATTAGAGTATGCAAAATGGGTTAGCGAGAATTCTTATATACCGGCTTTTGTTAGGGGAAACATCCACCACAACAACATCAAACTATTACCTGAAACGCAAATAAACAAGATAGTAGTTGGAAATGTCGTAACTGATTCAGATTCCCCAAACTTAGCAACCGAAAAATTTGTCGAACTATTAAAATCTAACTCTTAAATTTTCCCCAATAACAAAATTCAGATTATACTAAACCTAAAACTTTCTTATACCAAGAAAAAGTTTCTAATTCAGAACCATTGAATGTTGTTTTAATACATTGTTTTTTTAGATAGTTTTCAAATTCATCATTGAAGCTTGATTTACTTTCTTTTACTTTTGACGCAGTTTTCATAAAATTTTCTCCTATGTTGGAAAAGTCGCACACAATTTATAACATTTAATAACGCTAAACTTCAATAAATCTAATACGTTCATTATAAACTTTTTTTTTGAAGTTGTCAACGAATGCAACCCATTTTTGAAAATTATTTACAATTCTTTAAAATCTCCAATACACATGTTATTACTGAATTACGCATGATGATTGTTTTATTTTGAATAGAATTATTATGTTACAAACTTGATTTTTAAAATTTTCATGCCTGTATTTTGAAGAAATTA
This sequence comes from Cyanobacteriota bacterium, assembly GCA_050873965.1. GTDB lineage: Bacteria > Cyanobacteriota > Vampirovibrionia > Gastranaerophilales > Gastranaerophilaceae > UBA2883. The sequence goes on from JBNMJS010000042.1 coordinate 2,803, forward strand.
TAAACAAACGTCATAAAACTTATGATAAAACTTCACAATTAAGTTTGTTTTTGTTATTATTTTTAAGCATATTAATATGAAAAAGGGAGAAATATAGTGAAAACAGCATTAAAATCACATAATTGCGGACAAATTACTGCAAAAAATATTGGTGACGAAGTAACCCTTTCTGGTTGGGTTTCTTGCGTTAGAGATTTAGGCGGAATTATTTTCGTTGAGTTAAGAGATAGAACAGGATTTTTTCAACTTGTAGCTGATCCTCAAATCAATCCTGATATCCACAACATATTTTCAAAATTAAAAACTGAATCAGTTATTACTGTAAAAGGTAAAGTTACAATGAGACCAGAAGAAACATACAATGACAAACTTCCTACTGGTGAAGTTGAAACTTACCCAACTTATGCAAACATTCTATCTGAAGCAAAAACATTACCATTCGTACTAGATGACGAAAATGTTTCAGAAGATGTTAGACTAAAATATCGTTACTTAGACATTAGACGTGAAGGAATGCTTCACAACTTAATGCTTAGACACAAAATTGTAACTGCTGTAAGAAACTATTTGAATGACCAAGATTTCATGGAAGTTGAAACTCCTATCCTTATCAAAACAACTCCAGAAGGTGCAAGAGATTATCTTGTTCCATCAAGAGTTCAAGAAGGTAAATTCTATGCACTTCCACAATCACCACAAATTTTCAAACAACTTCTTATGGTTGGTGGTATTGAAAGATATTATCAAATTGCAAAATGTTTCCGTGACGAAGATTTGAGAGCAGACAGACAACCTGAATTTACTCAAATCGATATGGAAATGTCTTTCGTTGACCAAGACAACGTTATTGCAATGACTGAAGGTTTAATTCAAGCAGCATTCAAAGAAGCTGGCATTGATGTAAAACCTCCATTCAAAAGAATCACTTGGCAAGAAGCAATGGACAAATATGGTTCAGACAAACCTGATACAAGATTTGGTCTTGAATTGTTTGACATTGGCGACATCATTCTTGAATCTAACTTTGACATCGTTAAAAACACATTAAAAGCAGGTGGCATCGTTAGAGGTATCAGAATTGAAGGTGGTGCTAAATATTCTAGAAAAGATATTGATGATATTACAAAACTTGCTGTATCATTCGGTGCTAAAGCACTTGCAAACATTATTTATAATGAAGATGGTACTGCAAAATCACCTGTTCTTAAATTCGTTACAGAAGAACAAGCAAAACAAATTCAAGAACGTGCTGGTGCTAAAGCAGGAGATATTATTTTCTTCGTAGCTGATAAACCAAAAGCCGTTTATGACATTATGGGTAGATTAAGATTACATTTCGGTAAGAAACTTAACTTAATCAATGAAGATGATAACGCTCTATTATGGGTTGTTGACTTCCCTATGTTTGAATGGTCTGATGAAGAAGGCAGATTTATGGCAATGCACCACCCATTCACATCACCAAATCTTGAAGATTTAGACAAATTGGATAGTGGTGATTTAGGTCACGTAAATTCTATCGCTTATGATATTGTTTACAATGGTACAGAATTAGGTGGTGGTAGTGTTAGAATCCACTCACCAGAAGTTCAAAAGAAAGTATTCAAAGCATTAGGTTTGTCTGATGAAGAAGCACAAGAAAAATTCGGATTCATGGTTAATGCATTCCAATACGGAACACCTCCTCACGCTGGTTTAGCAATCGGTTTAGATAGATTGGTTGCTCTACTTTGCAGAACAGATTCTATCAGAGATGTTATTGCATTCCCTAAAAATTCAGGTGCTAAATGTTTGATGACAGATGCACCAGCTGAAGCTTCTTTACAACAATTAAGAGAACTTCATTTAAAAAGTACCGTTAAACCTCAAAAATAATAACGGAATTTAATAGAATAAGAAAGACCTGATAAAAAATCAGGTCTTTTTTATGTAAATATTCTTTAAGATAACATTTTAAAATTAAGTCAAATAAAAAATAATTTTATATAATTATTCTATGAAAAAAATCATACAATTACTCATAGTTATTTCTATTTTATCAAATGGATGTGTTCAAAATAAAAATAACACTAATAATACGGAAAAAATGCAAATGGAACAATCATATACAATTGACAAAATAGAAGAAATTTGTATATCAAAAAATTACTCCACACAAGGAATGCTTGAATGTACTTATAAAGCAAAGATTGCTTGGGAAAATGAAATAAATACTAATTTGACATTACTAAAAAACATTACCTCAAAAGAAGATTTTAAAAATATACAATTATCTCAAAAATATTGGGAAACATACCGTGACAAAGAAAACCTATTGTATGATTTAATTCAACAAAAACAAGGAACAATGTTTCAAAATGTCGTAGCTGGATACAAAAGAGATTTGTCAAAACAAAGAGCATTAGAATTAAAATCTATATATGACAATTTGAAATACTAATCATTTATTTTCTCTAAATTTTATATTAATCATTGATTAAATAATAAATTAATCATACAATATACACAGTGAAAGTTTAAATAAGAGGAAAAATATGACAGTATTAGATTACGAATTGGCTCAAAACGAAGGACAAATTACACAAATTATCGGTCCGGTTATTGACGTTGAATTTCCACACGGTACATTACCAGAAATTTATAATGCACTTAATATTACAACTGACGATGGAACTACAATTGTTGCTGAAGTACAACAAATGTTGGGTGCAAACAAAGTTAGAACTGTAGCAATGTCATCTACAGACGGCTTAAAAAGAGGTATGAAAGTTGTTAATACTGGTGAACCTATCAAAATTCCTGTAGGAAAACCTATTCTAGGAAGAATCTTAAACGTAATCGGTCAACCTGTTGATAAATTAGGAGATATTGAAACTAATGATTATCTACCTATTCACAGAGAATCACCAAAATTAACAGACCAAAATACTGACATAGAAATCCTTGAAACAGGTATCAAAGCAATCGATTTACTTCAACCATACCAAAAAGGTGGTAAAATCGGTTTGTTTGGTGGTGCTGGTGTTGGTAAAACAGTTCTTATTATGGAACTTATTCACAACATTGCACAAGAACACTCTGGTGTATCTGTTTTCGGTGGTGTTGGTGAAAGAACACGTGAAGGTAATGACCTTTGGAACGAAATGAAAGAATCAGGTGTACTTGATAAAGTTGCTCTGATTTACGGTCAAATGAACGAACCACCTGGAGCAAGAATGAGAGTTGGTCTATCTGCTCTTACTGCTGCAGAGTATTTCAGAGATTTTTCAAAACAAGACGTGTTATTATTCATTGATAACATCTTCAGATTTACTCAAGCAGGTTCAGAAGTATCTGCATTGTTAGGTCGTATGCCATCAGCCGTTGGTTATCAACCTACACTAGCAACAGAAATGGGTGAACTTCAAGAAAGAATTACTTCTACAAAAGATGGTTCTATCACTTCTGTACAAGCAATTTATGTACCAGCAGATGACTTGACAGACCCTGCTCCTGCAACAACATTCTCTCACTTAGATGCATCAACTGTATTATCAAGACAAATTGCATCTTTAGGTATCTATCCTGCTGTTGATCCATTAGCATCAACATCAAGAGTTTTAGATCCTAATATCATTGGTGAAGAACACTACGAAACAACAAGAAAAGTTCTTGAAATACTTCAAAAATATAAAGAATTACAAGATATTATCGCAATTCTTGGTATGGACGAACTTTCTGAAGAAGATAAAGAGATAGTAAACAGAGCAAGAAAAATTCAAAGATTCTTATCTCAACCATTCTATGTTGCTGAACAATTCTCTGGTATCCCTGGTAAATATGTAAAAGTTGAAGACACTATCAGAGGTTTCAAAGAAATCATCGAGGGTAAACACGATGACTTGCCAGAACAAGCATTCTACATGGTTGGTACTATTGAAGAAGCAATTGAAAAAGCAAAAACTTTATAATAGATAAGGATTGAATATGCATTTAAAACTTATAACTCACGATAGAATAGTTTTTGATGAAGACGTTAACGAAATCTACACAAGAGGTGTTGACGGTGAGTTTGGTATATTAGAAAATCACGTACCAATTATGACAGCACTAGATGTTGGAGTAACAAAAGCCGTTCAAGGTGACAAAATCAAATTGTTTACTACTATGGGTGGTATTCTTCAATTTAAAGATAACAACGCTATTATCTTGACTGACAATGCAGAATCAGGTAGTGACATTGATGTAACAAGGGCAAAAGCAGCAAAAGAAAGAGCAGAAGCAAGACTTGCTGACAAAAGTGCTGAAATAGATGCTCAAAGAGCAGAAGCAGCACTTGCGAGAGCAAAAGCAAGACTAAAAGTTGCATTGAACAAATAATCTAATTCAAACTTTTTTCTACAAGCTCTTTTGCTATATCAAGTGCTTTGTTAAATACTTCCTTGCTAGAATAGAAATCTTCTCTTTCTATATAAGGTCTAACTATTTTGCGTGCGTAAGAACCAATAGCAATACCTTTATAATCAATTCCACACATTTGTGCCAAATGTGCTGTTTTGGAATTTGTACCACCAGAAATTAAAATATATACAGGTAATTTTGCATCTTGAATTATTTCAGCCATTGCAACTGCTTGTAATGTTGTTTTATATTCATCATCGCAACCACTCATTGGAATGCCATCGGCTTGAATAATGGTACTATATGGTTGTCTAGATTTTATCATTCTTTTAATTCGTTCAAGAACTTGTTTATTACCTAAATTCAATCTATCAATACAAATACTCAATACACCATCAAAATTATTATTTATTATTGCCCATTTTTCATCTATATCATTATCAAATTCAGAAGTTGCATGGAATTCGACACAATCAATACCTTCTTTTACTAATTCAGGTAATACCACATTTAAATCTATATCCGTATCATAAGATAATATTGCATCATAATAACAAAACTGAATACATTTGCCACAACCTATGCATTTTTTTTCATCAACAACACAATTTGTTATTGCTTTATTTATACAAACAGCCTCACAACTATAACAATGTTTGCATTTATTTTTATCTATCCTCGCTTTTGATACGTGAGGATCACCTTTCATACCAGTACTTACACAAATATATCTATCATTTGTAATTCCTGAAATTTTAATACCTTTTTTTGCCGCTAGTAAAATATCTTTCTTTGCACAAATATCAAATACTTCACAACCTGCCAAAGAATATAACGCAGTCAAACGTTCAACTTCCTGAGGGCATTCATTACCTGCTCCACAAACTAATTTAAAAATTTTATTTTTACTATCTAAAAAATCTCTAAACATTATAACAATTATAACATTTACAAGAAAATAAACTAAATATATTGTATAAAATTTCAAAAATAATGCTATAATAGAGAGATAATGAAGTTTTCTGTAAGAAACATATTTTTTACAATATTTATATTGTTATTATCACCAATGGTATTTGCTATAGAAGAAATACCATTACAAACAGATAATAACAACCTTAAAATGGAAATTTATGAAGATAGCCAAGAAGACGAAGTTTCAGAAGAGGAAGAATACCAAGATATAAGTTCTAAACCGTTAAAAAACAACACTTATGAAAAAGGGTTGAAAGAAAAATTAAAAGATGTTTATGAACTTGAAGTATCAGATAACGATCACCAAGAATTTTTATTCAATAATATTTTGACAAAAAAATTTGAAAATGGTCCACTTGATAATATCGGTGTTTGGGGCGTATGGAGAGGTGCTTTAAATATCGATATGTTTAAACATAACACTAATACCACAGTTAATTATAATATTTTAGAAAGCCGATTACACGGAAATTTTAGAAACAAAAAAACATCTTTTGTTATAACTACAAGATTTGTTCCACAAAACGAATTTAGTTTTATGCAAAATCTGTTTGCTGATTTTTTCATTAGACACAAAATCAATAAAAACAATACAATTACTATAGGTAACAGTAGAACTCACACAGGACAAGAAGGTGCAAAAACAGAACTTTTACTACCATTATATGCATACTCACAAATTAGTAGAAATTTTGGTAACATTAGAAAACTGGGTGTTCGTATCAACGGTGACTACAAACTAATTGACTACGATATAGGTGGCTACTCATCAGGCACTTATTTTAGAGAATATTTTCCAGGAGCAGAATTTAATGGCTGGATAAACTTAAAACCATTAGGTAAAACAAATGGTAAATACGGCGATTTAAAAATCGGTGGAGGTTTGACTTCTGGAAGAAGACACTTCAATTATACAGTTGTTGGTGGTTATGTAAGATATAAATACAAAAAATTCGGTGCTGATTTTGAAATAGCAAATGCTGACGGCTATAATGGCAGAGCAGGTTACTCAACAACTCATGCCAGAGGCTATTACACAACTCTTTATTACAATATAAATAAAAAACTACAACTAATTGCAAGATATGATGAATTCATACCAAACTGTAATTATTCTAACAAAAGAGCAAGAGAATATAGTGCTGGTATAAACTATTTTATAAAAGGTCCAGCCCTAAAACTAATAGTCAACTACATTTTCAGACAAGATGATTATAGCCAAGATTCTCACAGAATACTTGTAGGGACTCAGGTAATGTTATAATATTTCTGCCAATATTTTATCAGATTTGAATTTTTTGTCAGAATGACTAGCCAAATATTCTTTTAATAGATTAAAACAAACGATACAAATTTTGTCTGTTGCTTTTTTGTCATAATCACTTTCATAATCAAAATCAAACTGCAACATAGCAACCAAAAAATCTCTAATTTTGTTATGCATTTTTAATGGAATATGATATTTTGAATTACATTCAATACAAAATACTCCGCCACGTTCTTTTGAAAAATACATTTCTTCGTTCAAAATACGTTTACCACAACATAAACAAGTATCAAATTCTGGAATAATACCAGATATTAACATCATCTTCAATTGGAATTTGATAACTGCAATAATAACATCTTTTTTTTCAACGGCAGAAGATATTTTTTCTAATGCAGAATATAACAATTTATAAGTTTCCTCTGAACTAGGATCATCTTCCAAACCGTAGTTTGCAACTATTTCAGAAATGTAAGAAGAAAACATCAACTTCAACATATCTTCCCTGATTTTTCTAAAAGGATTGATAGTTTGAGCCTGACAAATTGTATCTAGATTTCTACCTCTTGAAAACATAAGAGTATTAGCAATCAAAGAATCCATTCTAGCACCAAGTTTGCTTTTTGGACGTTTAACTCCTTTTGCAACACTTCGCATTAGACCTTTGTCTTTTGAATACATAACAACAATTTTATCTGCATCACTCAAATCATAAGAACGCAAATTAATTGCATCTGTTGTATAATTCTTCTCCGCCAAATCTATTCTCCTGATATTATTCTACAACAGAAAATAAACATGGGCTATAATTTACAACTTATTTTTTTACACGAACGCCTTCAACCTCGTGGACATCTTCCACAACTAAAAAGGCTTTTTTATCTATACGTCTAACAATTTCTTTAACTTTTGCCATCTCTAAACGTGATACAACACAATATGTAAGGATTTTTTCCTCACCAGAATATCCACCACGACTTTTCATATACGTAACACTAACATCTAATTCTTTCATAATTGTTTTACCGATTTCTTTATAGAATTCTGAAACAATTCTGACAGACTTAGAACTGTTAAAACCATCTATCACAACATCAATAGTTTTTGAAGCAATATAATATGTAATAATTGAATACATTGCTTTATCAAAACCAAACATAAAACCAGATGCCGTATAAATCAATAGATTAAATCCCATCAAATATTCACCAATACTCATAAATGAGAATTTTTTAGATAATCTAATTGATAAAATTTCAGTACCATCTAAAGATGCACTATTTCTAAGTATCAAACCGACACCAGTACCAAGAATGATACCACCAAAAATAGCCGCTAAGAATGAATCCTTTGTAACGCTATGACCTATAAACAAGTTTGTAGCCACAGACAAAATTGTTACTGAATAAAAAGTTTGTACAACAAACATTTTTCCCAAAGTTTTTAATGCTAAAAATATAAATGGTAAATTTAAACAAAATATCAAAAGACCAAGATTGGCTTTTGTAATATAACTAAACATCATTGATACACCGATTACTCCACCGTCAATGATATTGTTTGGTAACATAAAACACTCTAGTGCAAATGCAACAATAAATGCACCAATAGTCAAAATCGAAAATCTAAAAAAAGTTTCTCTAAAAATTTCAAATGGAGTTTTTTTCTGAGCAACTACTTTTCGCTTAGGTTTAAACATCTTAAAAACGTCCATTTTAAAATCCTCTTTTTATTTTTTTATTATCGTATTAAAGTTAAAAAATCCATTTTTCTTTTCATCAGTTTCTGTATTGATGTTCAAGATTTTTTCTAAATCTGCTTTCAAAGTAACCAAATCATCATACTTTTTAAGAGTTCCGTCCATTGAAATTGAAACATCACCAGTTTCTTCTGAAACAACTAAACAAGCACAATCACTAATTTCAGTTAAACCGATTGCTGCTCTGTGGCGTGTACCATATTTCCAACTCAATTTTGGATTTTCAGTCAATGGCAACAAAACACCTGCTGAGAGAATTTTTGTATCTTTTATAACCATTGCACCATCATGTAAAGGTGTGTTTGGATGGAATATTGTTAATATCAATTCAGCTGAAACATCTGCATTCAACTTTGTTCCAACATCAGAATAAGTACAAGGACTAAGTTCATTTTGCAAAACTATCAAAGCACCAGTTCTTGTTTTTGTAAAATATTTTACAGATTCTATCAATTCTTTAATAACATCAATATCATCATTACCAGAAGCATTATGTTGATTAAAACCGAAGAACGCTTTGCTGATAAATCCAGGTTGTCCTAAATAACCTAAAAATCTTCTCAATTCCGGCTGGAAAATTACAATCAAACTTAAAGAAATCAATGCTACTAATGATTTTAAAAACATTCCAAGAATAGTCAAATTCAACATTGTTAAAATTTCACTAAATATCCAAGCAAAGAACAAGAATAATAAACCACGAACTAATTTTTCTGATTGCGTATGTTCAATAAATTTTTTATAAAAAACTAACACAATAGCAACAATCAAAAGAATTTCTAAAGTGTTTATCCAATCAAGATTAGATAAAGCATTTATCAATTGAGTTTGTAGTGGTTTAACAAAAAATTCAAACATTATTTTAACCTATTTGGAATTACATCATGAGCAACAATATCTTCTAAAGTTTCTCTCTTTATAATAATATCAGATTGTGCATTATTTACAAGTACCATTGCTGGTTTTTCTACACGATTGTAATTACTAGCCATAGAATAATTATAAGCACCTGTATTATAAACACACAAAATATCACCTGTTTCAATTACTGGAAGATTTATATCTTTTATAAGAATATCGCCTGATTCACAAAAACGACCAGCAATAGTAACAACTTCTTTTTCTGTTTCGTTCATCTTGTTTGCTACATCTGCACAATATTCTGCTTGATACATACTAGGACGAGGATTGTCAGACATACCACCATCAACAGTTACATACTTTGTCATATTTGGTACTTGTTTCATACTACCAATTGTGTAAAGAGTAACACCTGACGTTGAAATAATACTTCTACCAGGTTCAATATACAATGTTGGTGGTTCAATATTATATTTTTCAATATGTTTTTCCAACGACGCAATAATAACATCAGCAATTTCATTAACAGATGGTGGCATATCTTTTTCAGTATATTTTACACCAAGTCCACCACCAATATTTATTTCATCAAATTTGATACCAAATTTTGCCTCTACTCTAGAAATTTCTTGTATCAACACATCAATTTCATCGTGGAAACATTGAGGTTCAAATATTTGCGAACCAATATGAGCGTGTAACCCTCTAATTGTAATATTATTATGATTTTGAGTAATATCTTTTATTACATCATCTAACTGAGTCAAATCGAAACCAAATTTAGAATCCAATTGACCTGTTTGAATATATTCATGAGTATGACATTCAATCCCTGGAGTAATACGTAATAAAACATCAACATGTTTATTGTATCTGCCAGCGATTTTTGAAATCAACTTAACTTCTAAAAAGTTATCAACAGAAATTCTGCCAATATCATTTTTGATTGCGAAATCTAATTCTTCTTCTGTTTTGTTATTACCATTGAACAAAACTTTTGATAAAGATACGCCACTATTCAAAACCGTATAAATTTCACCGATAGAAACTGTATCAAATCCAAAACCTTCACTATCTAATAGTTTTGTAATAGCAGAAGTACATAATGCTTTTGATGCATACATCATTCTTGTATGTGGATAAGATTTAAAAGCATCTCTAAAATCATTACAAATTGCTCTAAGCGTTGCTTCATCTATAACATACAATGGCGAGCCATATTTTTCTACTAATTCAACAGTATCACAGCCACCAATAGTAAGATTTTTTTCTACTTTTGCTGTAATCGGTTTTATTAACTGATTGGTTGTCATTCAATAGTATCCTTATCAATATATTATCTATATATTAGAATACAAGAAATATAGCCAATTTACAATAGTATTCAACATTTTAAAAGACTTAAAATCATCAACTTTTGTAAAGATGTTCATTGAAAATTTTAATTGTTCATTGTACAATTATTGCACTTAGTTAGCATGAGTTAACGTATTTTATTTTATTCAATGACACTAAAAAACAACGAGAAGGTATATTATGAGTATCAATGCAATTAATGGTGTAAACACAAACCCAAACAAAAAATTAGAAAACAGAATTATGACAGTTACTGGAGTTGGCTTTATAGCCGGTACAGCAGGTGTTGGTTCTAGAAAAAATTGGTTATACAAAGGCCAACCATCAGATACATTTGTAAAAAATGTAGGTAGCAATTTAGCAAAAAAAATGACTCCAGAAGAAAAAATAGAAGCAGGAAAAATCAACACATTTTTGAAAGCCGTTGTAAATCCTGAAACAAACATAGAAGATTTAAAACCACAAATCAGAGAAAGTAAAGAACTTTCAGATGCAATCAAATCAACACCAGAAGAAAATGTTGAAGATGCAATAAACAGAGTATTTTCTAACCCTAATAAAAACGAAGTAAAACAAAACTTGCTAGATTTACAAGACAAAACTGTTAGCCACAAGAAATCAGGTAAAAATACAGCATTAAAACTTGTTCACGATAATTTTAACAGTCAAGAAAAGAAACTTGTAAAAAATGAAAATACTAGTGAAGAAGTATTTAAAATGTTAAAGAAAACTGCAAACAAAATCCAAGCAAAAACAGCCTTGTTGGGTGGTGTTGTAACAGGATTGGTAGCAGGTGCAGCATGTTTAATTGCCTCAGACGTTCCAGATTTAACAAAAAACAATAAAAAATAATAAAATAAAAAAGGTAAAGCAGTTCATAAGCCGTGTTCTGTTTTAAGATAATCATCTGTCTGGGATTACAATTGCTTGCAACCACTAGCGATATTTCCGAAGTGGGCGAACAACCTTTATAACCTTCGATTTAATCTTGCATTCGACTTGGGTTTACCTAGCTGATATTTCTCAATATCACTGGTGAAGCTCTTAACTCACCGTTGCACCATCGCCTGTGACTAATGTCCATCGGCAGTTTACATTTCTGTGGCACTATCCACCGACTCACGCCGTCCGGAGTTTCTCCGGAAGTCTGTTCTTGAATGCACGGACTTTCCTCACTTATAAAAAGCGCGATTATCCGACTACTTTACCTAAGACTATATTAACATGAAAAATCACCAACCTCAAAAGAGATTGGTGATTTTAAAGTTTTTGACAAAAACCTATGCGATAGCAGCTTTAGCTTTTTCAACAACAATAGCAAATGCTTCTGGTTCATTAACTGCTAAATCAGCTAACATTTTTCTGTTAACGATGATGTCAGCTTTTTTACAAGCATTAACGAATCTAGAATAGCTTAAGCCTTGAGCTCTAACAGCTGCATTGATTCTAACAATCCAAAGACGACGCATATTACGTTTTGTAGTACGTCTATCTCTGTAAGCATATTTAAGAGCTTTCATAACAGCACAGTTAGCAACTTTAAATATTCTGCTTCTTGCGCCTTTGAAACCCTTAGCTAATTTTAATATTTTTTTGTGTCTGTTACGACATACATTTCCACGTTTAACTCTCATTGTTCAACACTCCTATCTTGAATACTTCTTGTAAGGTAACTCTTTAGAAACTAAATCAACTTGTCCTTGTGCAATAGTGATATCGCTGAACAATTTACGTTTTCTAGCTCCTGACTTGTGTTGAAGCAAGTGGCCGATTCCAGCATGTCTTCTTTGGATTTTACCTGATGCTGTGATTTTGTATCTCTTAGCAGCAGATTTGTGTGTTTTCATCTTTGGCATTTTATTTCTCCTTTTGTTTTGTAATCTCGGGCAAGGCATACCAACGCACTATACTCCGATTGTCTTTAGTTTACTATAACAAAATTCTACATGCAAGTAGCAAAGAATTTTTGCTAAATATATTGAAACAAAATTAAGTTTAGATAATGTGACATGTATATATTTAGTTTTTTATATTCTTAAATTATTTGATTTATCACAATAGATACTTCGGCTATAGTCTCAGTATGACGGAGTTTTTGTCATCTTGAGCAATATATTTTACAAATTTTACGTAACCGTATAAATACTAGCGAAAGATCTATAAAATTAGAATTTATTAAATTATTTCGCAACATTTCTTTGATTGTATTATTTTAACTGTTTTCTTTCTTTCGGAGTTGCGAAGCCCAAAGAAAGAAAACAGTAGAAAAAGAAAGAAAAGGCACGCTAGAGTAG
>JBNMJS010000043.1:0-15559 GCA_050873965.1 Cyanobacteriota bacterium
AAAGAAAATAAGGGACTATTCAATGAAGAAGATTTTTATACTATTTAGTTTTATCATATTAAGTATTACACCTACATTTGCAGAAACTATGGCTGTACAAGCAGTAACAGAAATTTCTACAACAAAACCAAATGAAATAATAAAAGTTAAAGTTATAAGAGATTGTACTTTAGCAAATATTCCATTAAAAATTGGATATATATTAGAGGGGAAAATGCTAAGTGTTACTGATCCCAAAAGATTAAAACGTGATGCAGGATTCACATTTTACCCTATGAATTATTACAATTTAAACGGGCAAAAAACGCATATTCCAGTATTATATGTAGGAACATTTACACCGAACTTTGAAATAGACAAAGTTGCAATTGCAAAAAGTGCAGCTTTAACAGTCGGCAATCACTTTATCAAAGGTATCTCTATGGGCTACTATGCAGTAGAGGGTGCTATTAAAAACAAAGAAGGTGATGCTGTATCATCTGCAGTTAATAATGTTTATGAAAATTCAATCTTTTCATACGTTGAAAAAGGCGACCAACTAAACATTAAACCTTCAACTTGCTTTGGGTTAAAGTTTGATGAATGCGAAAATGCTAAAAAAGAAGAAGTTGAATAATCACACATTTATATTGTTATGAGCGATACCTAACAACAATCTAAATGTCATTTTTTCTTCATCACTCATACCCTCTTGAAGTTGATTATCAGTCGCTTCAAAAACCAAATCCATGTGATTTAATATTTCTTTTGATTTTTCTGTTAAAGTCAAAATTTTTCTTCTTGAATCACTAGAAGAAAAATCACGTTCTATAAAGCCATTTTTTTCTAAACCTTGAATTAAACTTGTAACAGATGAACCTTTTAGATTTAGAAATTCTTCCAAATCTTTACGTTTAATATTTCTCTGACCTCTAACATTATGTTTTGACAAATACATCAAAATTCGTGCCTGTTGATTAGTTAAACCATACATAGTAAGGCATCTATCCTGCATATTTGCCATCAAATGTGCAATATTACGAATAAAATAACTACAAGATGTTTCTTCTTCTTTCATCTTTTAAATCCTTTTAGTAATACCCATATAATTCTAATATATACAATAGAAAAAGGTCAAATAAATAATATAATTGTTGTATATTTTAGTCATTTATATAAAATTAATACTTTACAAGCCGTTATGATGATTGTATGATAGTAATACTATAAGATAGGATTGGAGCAGTTTTGGCAGATAAATATAAAATACAAGGCGGGAATCAGCTAAAAGGTGAAGTCTTAATCGGAGGAGCAAAAAACTCTGTACTTAAATTGATGGCAAGTGCAGTTCTTGCAAAAGGGGAAACTAAAATTTATAACGTTCCCGAATTAACCGATGTTGGCATAATGTTAGAAGTTATCAACGGATTAGGTATAAAAACTCACCACGACAAAAAAGAACAATCTGTAACTATTGATGCTACAGATATTACTTCTGTTACTGCACAATACGAATATGTAAGCAAAATGAGAGCATCATTCATTATACTTGGAGCCCTTGTTTCACGTTGTAAAGAAGCAATTGTTGCACTTCCTGGTGGTTGTGCAATTGGTGAAAGAAGAGTTGATTTCCACATCAAAGGTCTTGAAGCTCTTGGTGCTAAAATAAAGATTGAAAATGGTTATGTTCACGCAAAAGCAAATAAACTTGTTGGTACTGATATTTATTTAGATATACCATCTGTTGGTGCTACGGAAAACTTGATGTTGGCATCAATATTGGCTGAAGGTTCAACAAGAATTCAAAACGCAGCACAAGAACCAGAAATCGTTGATTTAGCGAACTTCTTAAATACAATGGGTGCTGACGTTGTTGGTGCTGGAACATCTGAAATTGTTATCAATGGTGTAAAACAAGAGGATTTACACCCAATAGAATATACAACAATTCCTGATAGAATTGAGGCTGGTACATTTATGTCAGCAGTTGCAGGTACTCGTGGTAAAGCAATCATTAGAAATGTTTACCCAGCACACTTGACATTCTTTACCGATAAACTTATCAAAATGGGTGCAAATATCAAACTTATTGAACCAACTGCAATAGAAGTATCATGCAAAAACAGATTAAACTCTGTTAACTTCGTAACTCAACCATATCCAGGATTTCCAACAGACTTACAATCTATGGCAATGGTATTATTATCAACTGCAAATGGTGTTGGTATAATCACAGAAAGTTTATACGAAAACAGATTTATGCAAGTTCAACACTTGTTAAGAATGGGTGCTGATATTCATCAAGATAGAAACCACGCTATCATTAAAGGTGTAAAAAAACTTACTGGTGCTACAGTTGAAGCTAGTGATTTGAGAGCAGGTGCATCTCTTGTTGTTGCTGGTTTGATGGCTGGTGGTACAACAATTGTTGAAAAACTTCATCACATCGATAGAGGTTATGAAAAATTTGATGAAAAAATCAGAAATTTAGGTGGTAACATTATCAGATACAATGATGATACACCAAGTGAAGAAACAAAGGTGCATGCAGATGAGTCACGTTTATAAAAGATGGTATGACCACGATCCTAAATTATTAGAAGTTATAGAACTTTTGAAAAATTATCAAGATGAATTGTTAGAACAAGCAGAATTGTTCCTAAACAAACTTGAAGAACAAGTTTCAAAAGAGGCTATTGACCGTTTTTATGAACTTATCAAACCTGTAAATGGTTGTCGTTGGTATGACAAAAACCCTACAATCTCTAAGACGGTTGAAATTCTAAGAGTTGTGCCACCAGACGTACAAAAAGCATGTGCTGAAAGATTTATTGCAGCACTAAAAGAAATGGGCATTGATTACGAAAGTCCTAATCAAGAATAATTGTTTTGATTAGATTTGAATTCATTCATTGCATTATTTAAATTAAATGTATTATACAAATTAGTAAATATTTGTTTTGCTGGTTGTATATTGTTTTTTGTGTACAACTTCAATGCTGCATTTTCGCCCTTATTTGTAATTACACCATCAATATTATTTACTGTTGGCATTGTCTTTTCATCTAAACTATCTAACATATCAGTTGCCATAGTCGAAGTTGCGTATTCTGCCAAATCGACCTTACCATCATTGTTCAAATCAAGTGCATCTGCACATAATTCAGCACCTGATTTTTGACCAATTTCTTTGTTAACGTCAGCAAACTTCTTATTCAATTCTTCGACAGAAACCTCAGTTTTCTTTCCAAGTTCTTCATAAGCATTACCCATCAAAGCCAATGTAGAATATTTTCCCTCTGGAATATACCTATATTCAAACGCTAATGGTGGCATATTATCAGTTTTTGCTAAATCATTCGTATATTTCATATAATTATCAGTAGCATTTCTACCATATCGAACGTCAGGATTATTTACTTTGTTATCATAAATACCACTTTGTCCAGAAATAATCGCACGATTATTAGAAATTGAATAAACCATAATAATACACCTTTACACTTACATATTAATAAACATAATTTTTAGCCAAAAATTGATTAATATTAAACTTATATTTACAATTCTTAGAATAAATAACATTAAACGAACATAGCAATCTGTGATATAATAAATAGGGTAGTTCTATCACAAAAAAGTAATTAAAATGAAAATAGAAAATTCTACAATATTTAATGAATTTGAGAGTTATATAAAATTACAAAGGTCATTCTGCGTAACAGGTTTGACAACATTTTTAAGATTACTTTCTGTAAAAAAAGCCCTTGATATATCTAAAAAGAAAGTATTGTTTATTACATCAACGGAACAAATGGCATTAAGATACCAGAACGATTTAAGTTCATTTTTTAATGTTGATTCTGAAGTTTTGCCATATCAAAATACATCTGTTTACGAACCTGTAAATATAAATAAATACGACTACGCAAAACAAATTGATATACTACTAAAACAACCTAATCTAATAATTACACCAATAAAATCATTATTTGAAAAATTTCCTCAAAAAGAATTTTTCAATAAAAATAAATTATCATTAAAAGTTGGTGATGAAATAACACAAAAAGAACTATTAAAGAAGCTAACAGATTTAGGTTACAAACGTTCAACAATGGTTAATGATATTGCAGAATTTAGTATTCGTGGTGATATTACAGATGTTTTCTCACTACAAACTAACCCTATAAGAATAGAATTTTGGGGTGATGAAATTGTTGATATAAGATACTTTGATAGAGAAACTCAACGTTCTATTGAAAAAATTAAAAGCATTGATATTCTACCAATGTATAAATTTATATTACCAGAACAAACACCAAAAGATTTCCCCAAAGAACTAAAAGAACAACTTGAAGAGGAACGATACTTTGAAGGTATAGAAGTTTATCAAAGTTATTTCAATGAAAATCTTGTAAGTATCTTAGATTATTTAAAAGATTACATTATCATATATGATGAAAAATCTGAAATATACACAAAATACCAATTCTTAGATGAAAACTATGACAGTGTATATCAAGAGAATTTAAAATCTCAAATTATATATGAATTAAAAGACGATAATCATATTCCATTCAAAGAATTTACAGACAAAACAGCATCTTTTGTAAAAATTGGATTAAACAACTTTCTTGATAGTGAATTTGAAGAAATTATTGACTTAAATGGACAAACAGTAAAAACTTTTAACGCCAATGTAGATGATATAGCAGATTATATTTATGCTCATAAAGACTATGAAATAGTAATTGCAACAAAATACAAAGAAAGAGTAAAAGAAATCCTTGCTTGTTATGAGATTTTCAATGTTGAATACGTTGATAATATCTCAACATCAGGCACAATAATAGATGAAGCGAAGTTCTTATTATTAACAGACAAAGAACTGTTTAACAAACGAAACAAAGATATTACATCTACAAAACGTTCTTATTATAAAGAAAAAGCAGAATATATAGAAAGTATCAATGATATTCAACCAGAAGAATATGTTGTACACTCTATTCACGGTGTTGGTATTTATAAAGGACTTACACAACAAGAAATAGATGGGCAACTAAAAGACTATTTAACAATTGAATATGCTCACAAAGACAAACTACATATTCCTGCAGAACAAATAAACCTTTTATGCAGATATAGAGGTGCTGGTGCAGTAAAACCAAAACTATCTCGAATGGGTGGTTCTGACTGGGAAAACACTAAATCAAAAGTAAAAAAAGAAGTTGAAAAAATTGCATACGATTTACTTCGACTTTATGCAAAACGTAAAATGCAACAAGGTATCCAATTTGAACAAGATACATCTTGGCAAGTTGAAATGGAAGAGGCATTTGAATATACAGAAACTCCTGACCAAATGAAAGCCATAAACGAAGTTAAAGCAGATATGGAAGATACAAAACCAATGGACAGACTAATTTGTGGTGACGTTGGTTTTGGTAAAACAGAAGTAGCAATGAGAGCAATGTTCAAAGCCGTTGCATCTGGCAAACAAGTTGCACTAATCGCACCAACAACAATTTTGGCACTTCAACACTACCAAACAATTTCAGAAAGGTTCAAGCCATACCATATAGACGTAGAACTGCTTTGTCGTTTCCGTAGTGCAAAGGAACAAAAAGAAACTCTTAAAAATATGGCTCTTGGAAAATGTGAAGTCGTAATCGGTACACACAGATTACTTCAAGATAATATTATGTTCAAAGATTTAGGCTTGTTAGTAATTGATGAAGAACATAGATTCGGTGTTAGACACAAAGAAAAACTAAAACAATTTAGAGAAAATATTGATATTATTTCTATGTCAGCAACGCCAATTCCTAGAACATTATATATGTCATTGTCTGGTATCAAAGATATGTCAGTAATTTCGACTCCTCCTAAAAACAGATTACCTGTAAAAACTTACGTGGGAGCCTTTAATGAACAAGTAATCAAAAATGCCATAACTCACGAATTAGATAGAGATGGGCAAGTATTCTACTTATATAACAGAGTTGAAACAATAGAAGAATTTAAACTAAAACTTCAAGAACTTGTTCCGAATGCAAGAATTGCAATAGGTCACGCTCAATTAAGCGAACATCAATTAGAAGATGTTATTGTTGGGTTTGAAGAACACGAATATGACGTACTATTATGTACAACAATTATTGAAAATGGACTAGATATTCCTAATGCCAACACTATGATTATCCATGATGCAGACAAATTCGGGCTTGCACAATTATATCAATTAAGAGGACGTGTAGGACGTTCTGAAAGACAAGCATATTGTTATTGTTTATATAAAGGTGGTAAGAATTTAACAAAAGAAGCACACCAAAGACTTATGGCAATCAAAGAATTTTCTTCTCTTGGTAGTGGTTATCAAATAGCCATGAGAGATGTAGAAATCAGAGGGGTTGGAAATATTCTAGGAACAAAACAACATGGTCACATGGTAAACGTTGGTTTTGATACATATTGTCAATTATTAGATGAAACGATTAACGAACTTCAAGGCGAAAAAGTTGAAAAGAAAATACCTGCTATTGTTGATATAAATATCACAGCATTTATACCTGATGATTGGGTAGGTTCAAAAGACCAAAAAATGATTGAATACAAACGATTAGCAGACGTTCACAACGAAACAGAACTAAGCTATATTGAATCAGAATGGAAAGACAGATTCTCTAAAATACCAGAAGAAGTTGCTAATTTAATTAAACTTGTACAAATCCGACTTGCTGCAACAAAAGTTGGCATCAGTTCTATTCGAGAAACAATGGACAATATTAGAATATATACACCATTTACATCTAATGAATGGAGAATCTTACAAGCAAAATTACCGAAACAAATTACTAAATATATTAAATTTACGGTTGCTCCAAAATCTTGTACAGAAGCAAACTCAATACTTTTATTAAACAATTCTGTTATGAATTTTAATGAAATATTTAACATATTAATAGATTTGTTTTATGATATAGAAGAAATAAGAAATGAATTTGATAAGGGGATAAATTAATGAAGAGAGTTTTATTAACATTATTAGCATCAGCATTGATTTTTTCAGGCTGTGGCTTTAAAAAAGATGTAATTATCAAAGTTAACAACCAAGCAATTACAAAAGCACAATTTGATAAAGCATACCAAAAGGCATCAAAGAATTCACAACTTGCTCAAATGGGTATAGATATTCCAGAAGATGAAAACAATCTTATGTACCTTATGGTAAAAGATAGAGTAATTAACGAACTTATCGTTAAAGAATTAGTTCGTCAAGAAATGGAAAAAAGAAACATAACAGTATCAAATGATGAAACAGAAAAAGAACGTCAAAAAATGATTGATAAAATTGGTTCAAAAGAAAAATTCAATGACATATTGAGCCAAAACGGTATTTCTAACTCTCAATTTGAAGAAGATTTAGCCCAAGAAATCAAAATGAAAAAATTGGTTAATATCATTCATCCAGTAAATGTTACTGATGCTCAAGCAAAAGCATTTTATGATAAAAATGTAAGCAAATTCAAATATCCAGATAGAGTTAGAGCATCACATATTCTAATCGCAGCTAACCCTGTAGAAATGAAAGAACATTTAAAATCTAAAAATACTTCTATGACAGAAGAAGAAATCAACATAAAAGTTCAAGAAGAAATGCTTCAAAGATACCAAAAAGCAGTAAGTATTGAAAAACAAATCAAAAACACTCCAGAAAAATTTGAAGCAATCGCTAGAGATGAATCTGATGATACAGTAACGGCAAAAAATGGTGGTGATATTGGTTTCTTTTCACAAAAAGATATGGTAAAACCATTTGCAGATGTTGCATTCAAACAAAAACCAAATACTATTAGTGAAGTTGTTCAAACTCCATACGGTTTCCACATCATCAAAGTTACTGATAGAAAAGCAGCAGGTCAAGAACCATTCTTAAAAGTAAAAGAACAACTTAAACAATATATTGCAGCACAAGAACAAGTAAAAGCACTTGAACAATATCTTAACGGATTAAAAGCAAGAGCAGTGGTACAATATGTTAATGATTCTTATGATCCAGTAAAAATTGAAGCAAAAATGAAAGAGATTGCTGCTAAAAAGAAAGCAGAAGCAATCAATATGAAACAAGCTCCGGCAGAGAAATAATAAATGAAAAAAGAATATAAAATATTAGAAGAAATAAAAACCGAGCAGAACAACAATGTTGTTCTGCTCGGTTTAAATAATACAAAAAATCAAACATTAGTAATTGGTGTAGTTCACGGTGATGAACCTCAAGGAGAGGATTTAATCAACAAATACTTAAATGAACACATAAAGAAAAATGTTCTATTTATACCAGCCTTAAACCCAGATGGTAAACAACTAAAAACTAGAACAAATTCTAACAAAGTAGATTTAAATAGAAATTTCCCTACAAAGAATTGGGAATTAACACAAAAAGATAACTACTTTGGTGGAGAAAAACCAGCAAGTGAAAAAGAAACACGATTCTTAATTGATGTTATTGAAAAATATCAACCAAAATCAATCATCACATTACATACTCCATACAAAATTGTAAACTATGATGGACCGGCAAAAGAACTTGCAGAAAAGATTTCAAAAATAATAAATTATCCAATCGAAGAAAGCATTGGTTATCCTACTCCAGGAAGTTTTGGTACTTATGTGGGAATAGAACGTAATATACCAACAATTACACTAGAAATGGACGAAGAAGAAACAATCGAAAATCTTTATATACCAATAAAAGAAATCTTTGATATATTATAACATCTTATGCATAACAATCCCAGCAGATATGCTCAAATTCAAAGATTCTACATCTTTACTCATTTCTATCGTCAAATTTTGGTTAGCAAAATCTTTTAATTCATCAGATAATCCACTAGATTCTGCACCGAACATCATTAACACTTTTTCTTTAGGTTGCCAGTCATTAAACCAAACACTATTGTTTGTTTTTGGCAATGTTGCAACTCTTTCAAAATCATTAAAATATTTTTCTAACTCTCTAATTGAATCTACATGAACAATATTTACTTTCCACAAATTACCGACTGTTGAACGAACACATTTCGGATTATAAATATCAACAGTCCCTCCGAACAAAACAATAGACTCAATATTAAATGCAGCAGCCGTTCTAATAATTGTTCCCAAATTGCCAGCATCACTAATATTTTCTAACAAAACAACTCTTTTAGAGTTTACCAAATTATCAACATTATTTTTTAATTGGTAAGCAACTGCTACTGCTTCGGGAGCCGAGTCCGTTGTAGAAATTTTCTTTAATACTGCTTGATTAGTTGAAATTATTTCAGATTTAATAAAATTATATTCATCTAATTTTTCTTTTAACACAAAGATTTTATCAATTTTTAAACCAGAATTTACTGCCTCAAAAATACACTTATAACCCTCTAACAAAAATAAACCTTTTTCGTTACGATATTTTTTTTGTTGAAGTTTTACGGTTTCTTTTACCAAATCATTATTAACACTTGTTATTTCAATCATTACTTAACCTCAAAACAATCAAGCCAACTTTTTTCATCATCATTCAACAAATCATAATCGATAAGTTTCTTTTCATAACACATATTTGAGAATGATTTTATAATACCATTTTCTAAATAGCAAGAATTTTCTAATCTTACACCAAAATGTTTTTCTAAATATAACCCTGGTTCAATTGTAAAACACATATTGTCTAATATTGTAGTTTTAGCGATTTCATTCATACTCAAGTTCGGAGGTGCTTCATGTACACAAACACCAACACCGTGACCTAATCCATGAGAAAATACAAAATCACCAATTACATTTTTGGAATAAACTTCTCTTGCCAATCTATCTATTTCAAAACCACAAGTCTTTTTCTCTACAAATTGATAATTAAATGCATTTAAAAACATCTTTAAAACTGTTGTATAAACTTTCTTTTGCAAATCATTTGGAGTTCCTTTTACAAATACTCTTGTTATATCAGTTGCAAGCCCACCCTCATAATATGCACCACAATCAATTAATATCAAATCGCCATCTTTTACGATTTCATCTTTTGATGATTTCATATAATGTGCTAACGCTGAGTTTTGATTTCTTGCAACGATTGATTTAAAACTCAAAGACTTAGCACCAAATTTTCTAAAATTCTTTTCTAATTCAACATCAATATCATATTCAGATAAATTATCGTTATTATAAATATAATCTCTTGTTGCTAATAACGCTTTATCTGTCATCTCAAACGCATATTTCAAATGTTGAAGTTCAACTTCATTCTTTACTGATTTCATCATTTTTACAGGAGACGTAATATTTTTAGCTTGTGCAATCAATGAATAATCTTCTGCTGTAATTGTAGATTTATCAACATTAACAATGTCTTTAACAGATTTTATAATATCTTTAAATTTATCTAATGGCATAACCTCGAATTCATCAGATTCGAACGAAGATTCTGTAAACAAAATACTTTTTTCTTTTAATAACAACAATTTGCCATCAACTTTAACTGCATAATTTTTAGAGAAATCTCTTATATTACACAAATAAGTTAATTCTTCTGAATTAGTAATCAATATTGGTTTTGGTAACGTTGATATTTTTTCAGCAAATGTTTTACCAACTAATGTAATAGGAAGACTTTCTGGTGTTGTTATCTTTTTGTTATAAGGTCTTTCATAAATATCTGTATCCAACAATTTTACAGAAACATTTATTTCTTTCAATAATGTTTGAAAATACTCTAAACAATATTGAGAAACTTTTGCTCCAACAATACCTAATACAGAATTAGGTTCAATTGATGCACAAATTTCATCGTCCATTTTCTGACCTAATTGAAGTTTTACAACTTCAACCTTAGATTTATCAACCTCTAAATCTGCTTGAGTATGATACCTACCATCAACAAACAATTTCACTTTACCACTAGGCAATACTAGAGCATCACCTGTATCACCAGTAAACCCTGTCAAATTATGACAAGAATTTTCTTCAATTGGTGCATATTCTAATAAAAACTTGTTTGTTGCATTAACTAAAAGATAATCAACACCTAAATCTTCTTTATTCATTAGTCCTTCTTATCTAACAATTTAACTAAGTGCCAACCGAATTGAGTTTCAACAGGTGCAGAAACTTCTCCAACTTCCATTGAAAAAGCAGCATCTTCAAAAGGTTTAACCATCATACCTTTACCAAAGAAACCTAAATCTCCACCATTTCTACCTGATGGGCATAAAGAATGTTTTGCTGCTAATTCAGCAAAATCAGCACCATTTTGAATTTCTTCTAACAATTTGTTAGCTTCATCTAAAGTTTTAACCAAAATATGGCTTGCTCTAACTTTCATATTTAAACTCCTATAACTGTTTTACAAACCAATTATAGCATAAATTCAATAGATAATGACTTCTTAATAGTCAAACAACTATTCAACATTAATAAACTTATGAACTTGTGGGATAAGTCTTGTATTTTTATATAATTTTACGAACTTTTCAAATACTGACATCAAGAATTTAGAAGATACAGTCATTTTATCATCTAGCATTCGTGGTTGTAGTACGATTTCAAAATCATATTTCTTTGCTAACGCAACACTTTTTTCAATTTCTTCTTCTGTTATATTTTCATCAAATACGATTTTGGCAAAAATATTTTTATTATCACAATTAAACTCTTTCTCAATAGCACAACTTACTCTAGATTTTCTAACGGCATCAAAGAATTTGTCGTGTTTTTCAAAAGAATCAATAATTCCAGAACAACTTGGCAATTTAATATCAGCAGCAATTATGTCTGTATATTGAAGTACTTGTTCAATATTTTCAGAAATAGTAGCATTTGTTTCTAAATAATATTTCACATTCAACAAAGGCATAAATTTTGATAAGAAATCAGACCAAATCAATGGTTCTCCACCAGTTAAAGAAATTGAATGAATAGTATCTAAATCAAAATTTTCAGACAAATATTGTGCCAATTCTTTTGGTGAAAACTCAAAATAAGATGACTTATCATTAATATCCTTTGGCATATAATCTGTATCACAATAATAGCATCTTAAATTACAAGCACAAAAACGAACAAAAATTTGTTTTGAACCAATACAAGGACCTTCACCTTGAATAGATGCAAACATCTCTCTTATCTTTGCTTTACCATCATTATTTAAAATATTATTCATCTGCTTTCTCTCTTATACTATGCTTTGATAATTGCTTTAATTGTTCATATAATGCAATCTCTGCCTTACTCAACTTTTTAGGTATATCAATTTTTACAGTAATTATTAAATCGCCTTTTTTACCGTCTTTTTCAACACCTTGTTCAGATAATCTATATTTTTGACCATTATATGTATGTGGCATAAGTTTCATTTGGATATTGCCACCTGCCATTTCAATATTAATATATCCACCTAAAACAGCCTCAAATGGTTCAACAGATACAGTTCTTAATACATTCAATCCATCATACTGTATTTCAGCATTGTTTTCTATTCTAATCAACAAATACAAATCACCACGTTTTCCACCATTGAAGCCCTTATTTCCTTCGCCCTCAACACGAATTTTACTATTGTGACGAACTTTTGCAGGAATTTTAACTGTTAATTTCTTATACTTTGATTTTTCACCTGCACCATTACAAGCAGGACAAATAGAGCCATTTATAAACTTACGTCCTCGACATTTTTCACAAGTTTCCATGTGCAAAATATTTACAACACGTTCTGCACCATTAATTGCTTCCGTAATAGATAGTGTAACTTCCGTTGTTATATCTTTTCCATCTATTTTTGGTGGTGTATATTTCTTTTGTTTTGGTTTTGTGTTTTTTAAAATATTGTTTATTGCAGATGCAAAAATATTCTTCATGTGTACAGATTTAGCCTGTTCACGCATCTTTGAAAAAGAATTTTCTTTTTTCTTTGGTTTTACTGGAATATCTTCATCTTTCATTCCAGATTTAGGTTTTTCTTTTTCAGGTTCTTTTTCTGCATACTCGTATAATTTCATAATAGAATCATACTGTTCACGTTTTTGGACACTAGAAAGAGTTTCATACGCTTCAGTAATTTCTTTAAATCGTCTTATTGAAACCTCATCATTACCAGCAACATCAGGGTGATACCTATGCACAAGTTTTCTGTACGCTTTTTTAATATCCTCAAGCGTAGCCTTTGGTGTTAATCCTAAAATTTGGTAATAGTTTTTTTTCACGAGTATTCAATCCTAAATTAGTAATCAGAAACTGATTCATCTTCATCATCTCTCAATGATGATAAGTCAGAAGAATACATTCCATCAAAATTGTCAGGTAACATATCTGAATCTGGCCAAGCAGTACCATCATCAAATCTACAAGCATTCAAATTATAACTTGTAGATAAATCAGAATTTGATAAATCAGATTCTTGGAATACAGCACCTGCCATATCTGCTTCATTAAAATTACAATAATCTAATACTGCATAACTAAAATCAGTACCGTTCAATACGGAACTAGAAAAATCACATTCTGCAATATTGCTTCTTGTAAAATCTGCAGAAGTCATATCGCATTCTTCAAATTTAACATTAAGTAAATGAGAATCCGAAAAAGAAGACGAAGTTAAATCTACATTTACAAAACATAAATCTTTAAGCTCAACATTTGATAATTCAATTTCGCTTAAATCAATACCATTATCTTTATTTTCAGATACATATTCATTAAAAGAATCTGCATCATTTATAATTAAATCTATTAATTCGTCTTTTGATTTCATAGTTCTCCTAACTTAAAATATTCATCTGTATAGCAAGTAAAACAGCCTGTGTACGACTTTTTACTTTCAATTTTTTAAAAATTGTATTCAAGTGTGTCTTTACCGTAACATCACGTACATACAATTTGTCAGCAATTTCTTGATTGCTTTGTCCTTTAGCAACAAGTGCCAAAACTTCTTTTTCACGTTCTGTTAATGGTTCAACATCACCCTTTGGTTCAATTTTAAATTCTTGTTTTTGAGTCTTTTCCATTTGCCATTTTGAACGTCTTAATACTGCTTCAATTCTAGCAAGCAAGTTTGGTAAAATAAACGGTTTAACAACATAATCATCTGCACCATATTTCAAACCTGATACTATTTTATGTTCTTCACTAACAGCAGTAATCATAATAACTGGAATATACTTTGTTTTATCATTACTTCTAATAGCCTTTAGTGTATCCCAACCGTCCATTTGAGGCATCATAACATCTAACAAAATCAAATCAATACTATCAGAATCTTTTTCCAATGCTTTAAGAGCATCAATACCATTAGTAACAACTTGAACTGTATAGCCATACATTGGTAAAGCTTCACTTAAATATTTTGGATTGTCATCAACTATAAGTATTTTTGAAAATTCTTCCATTACGTCCTCAAACTATATGTTCTTTCAAAGCCTTTATCGCAGCTTGAAGTCTATCATCAACTTCTAATTTTTGAAGAATACTAGCAACGTGAACCTTTGTTGTATTTACACTAACAAACAAATTTTTTGCAATTTCAACATTACTAAAACCTTCTGTGATAAGTTTCAGAATTTGTCTTTCCCTTGTTGTTAAATTATACTGATTAACTGTTTCAGGGCAATCATTCATTTGGGTGGTTGTCACAGCACCAAGAACTATATTTGCAATGCTTGGATCAAACCAAGATGCACCATCAAGAACAGAACTAACAACCTCTATCAATCGTTGAAGGTTAATCTCTTTTGAACAATAAGCATTCGCTCCAACCTTCAAACTATTCAAAACATCTTTTTTATCACTATGAGAAGTCAAAACAACAAACTTCATATCTTTTTTCATATCTTTGATATTTTTGATTGCCGTTATACCATCAATTTCAGGTAAGCCCAAATCCATGATAATAATATCGATTTTATTATTCTTAACTATATCATAAGCTTCCTTCGCAGAAGATGCCTCATAAATAGTCTCAATAAAATCTACATCACTAAAAGTTGTCTTAAGACCAAAACGTGTAAGTTCGTGGTCTTCTACAATAAGAATATTGTGTTTTGCTGTCTCGTTTGTCATTAGTAATTGTTCTTCTCTAATCTATTCATTTCTTCTGTCTTTTTAATTAAAAGACTTTGATAATAATAATACCTAAAATCACTGCCGTCAATATAATATGCATTTTCTAAATATTTTTTAGCCAATGCCAAATTACCTTTTTCAATCATAACTCTTGATAAATCAATCCAACCATCACGGAAATTCGGATTGATTGCTACAGATTTTTTAAGGTAATTCAATTCTGCTCCAGGATCACTCAATGCTATATGATAGAATGCCTCATAAGCAGTATTGTCTTTTTTTGCTACTTTTTCATATATTGATAAAGATGATTTCGGATTATTTAATTTTGAATATGTATCGGCTAATTTAAGTTTTGCTTCTGTTACAGAAGAACGAGATTTTGCAGCCTGTTTATAATATTTTAATGCTTGTTTATACTTATTATTATCATAAGCAATATCGCCCAATGTCAACAAAGTATTTATATTAGACAAGTTATAAT
>JBNMJS010000044.1:0-15452 GCA_050873965.1 Cyanobacteriota bacterium
AATGATGCAATCAAACCACCACCCAATGCTGCCGGTGGACAGAATACCATACCACCAACCATAACGACAGTACCAACAATTTGGACACCATTTCTAGCAGTTTGGACAACACCCTCTTGGTCTTGAGCAAAAGCATTTGCCAAAGCATTTGCATCTCTATAACCATAAGCATTTTTGTAATCTTCTGCCATTGTTTTAGCATAATCATCTAAAGACTTGCCACCCATTGCATTATTAGTGTTTTTATCTATTTTATCTAAAATTAATTTTGCAATTGTTGGCAATTGAGAATCTGTACTAAATTTGAATTGCGAATTTTCAGAGATAGATTTATTTTCTAATTCAAAATTATCAAGAGACAATTTATCATTTGGATTTTTAATTTTAAAAGAATAATTCTCACCTGTTAATTCTTGTAAGCCTTTGTTTATTTTTTCAATATCATTGCCATATAATTTAGATAATGCTAAATATATTGATGTTTTAAGTTGTTTATTACTATTCGCTATTGTTGAAGAATTTACTCCATTAGCATTATTGCCATTTGCAAGATCTAAATTATTATCAAGCAAATTATGAATTTCTTGTTTTTTATTGATTAGGTAATTTGCGTATGCAAATTGTTGTGTACTTTCATTATATTTTTGAATATTTTCTTTGTTAAATTCTACTCCTTGTTCTGCTTTAAACACTTCTTCGAATGTCATTAATCTATCACCATCAGATGGATTGTATGCCTTTTTAAGACGTGTAGTACTAGATGATGTTGAAATTTCAGCACTTTTTGATTTTTGTTCAGTTGTTACAGTAGAGACATTTAAAAATTCTGTAAAAAATTCTTTTACTTTAGTTTTATATTCTACATCATCTTTGTTTGGTAATGCTAAAATTTGTTGTTGTAATCTGTTAGTTGTATCAACATCAAGAGTATCAATACCTTGTTTAATCTTTTGTTTTTGTTCATCGTTGTATTTATCAATATTTGGGAATGAATTTAAAAGAATGTGTCTTTTTTTTGCTAAATATTCTTTATATGTTAATTGTCCATTTTTAGCATCTTGTAAAAGTTCTGCAGTTAGTGCTTGTTTGTCAACAATATCTTGAACATGGCTTTTTGCAAAGTTTGTATCTCTTTGTTGTTTATCATCTTTATCAACATTTTGATTGTCTTTTTTAGGAAACATTGAAATTGTTAAATCATCATACTTGTTGATGACTTTTTGAAGTTTACTCTCTTTCAATGTAGATTTTATTTCTTTATAATCATTATATTTTTTACTGACTATACCATCATCTTGATTGTCAATCATTTTTTGTGCTTGTTCAGCATTGTCGTTGATAGTTTGGATAGCAGAATCTTCTGCTTCTTCTTTCGTTAAATTGGCTAAACTAGGCTCTACGACTGTGTTTTCGTGGGGGGGGGGAGGTAGTAACAGTTACGGTATCAACATTTGCATCGACTTTATCGCCACTCAAAGATTGAGCAAGTTTCGCTTGCAACTCTGTTTCTGAAAGTTGTTGCAAATCTTCTTTCTTTAATTCAGGATTAAGAGTTACAATCTTATCTATCAATGCATTGGTATCTACACTTACCATAAATAGTCCTTTCACATATTACCTAATATTCTTTTTAACGACTATTTTTCTACAAACTTTAGGGTAGAGAATTTGATTATTACATTTATTTACAAATAACCTCTAAAAAAGAGCCTCTTTATCAAAAGAGGCTCTTTTTGATACACGTTAATTTTACGCATTTTCTACTGGCACGAATACCGACATATTCTCTGAATATCGCATATTCCTTGTGATACCATCACTCGCTGCCGTACCGTTGCCAAGTGTAACTTCAATATGACCATATTTTGAACTATATCTTGCTGCTCCTGCCTCATATACTACAACGCAACCAGCAGGTAAACTACGCAACTGTTCTTGTGAAGTTATTTTTATCTCTTTAAAGTTTTTATTCTTTTCTAATTTTGTATCCATCATGTGTGCTGCGGCTGCACGTTCATGACCTAATCCAGATGCCTCTAAAGCATTACTAACATGTCGTGAACAATAACCAGTAAAGCCAACAACTTTACTTCTAACTTTTTGAGCCAATTTTTGACCTTTTGCACTTGAATATTTCAAACCCTGTTTGTTCAATTCATCAAATGACATCAAGTTATCATTCTTATGAAAACCTGAGTCATCACAACTTTCATCAGATGATGGTGATGGCATTTTAGATATTGCATAACTTCTTGCTGCTTCCAATCTTTGAACTTGTGCTTGATAACCATTTATATCTGCTTGAGCAGATAGTTTTTCTTGTTCAATTTTATCTTTATATTCTGATATTTGCACCTTTATAGAAGAATCTTCCGTCTGAACTTTCTTCGTCAATTTCGCAAGATTGTCTCTAGTTGAACTAATCAAAGATTGGTAATCATTATTTTTCGATACCAACGATGCACAATCATTGCCAAGATTTTTTTGTCTTGATTCTAATTTCTTCAACTCACCTTTACGAGATTCTATATCATCTGCATTCTCATCAGGATTTAGTCCAGACAATTCCTTGTTGATTATTTCTGCCTCAGTTTGAGCATAATCAATTTCTTGTGATTTCGATTGTATCAAAGAATTATTTTTATTTGCCTCACGTTGCAACTTCGCAATTTTGTCAGACTCTGTCTTATATTCTTGTTTTAAATCATTGTTTATTTTGGAACTTTTTAAGACCAAATCATCAATTTTAGATTGATATTCATCAATAATATTTGAAGAATTTATCTGACGTGAAGAAATCAATTCTTTCAACGTATCAATTTGTGCTGATAAATCTTCAACATAAGTATTTGATAAAATATCAGGATTTTTCGCCATTGCAGATTTATACATG
Organism: Cyanobacteriota bacterium; assembly: GCA_050873965.1. GTDB lineage: Bacteria > Cyanobacteriota > Vampirovibrionia > Gastranaerophilales > Gastranaerophilaceae > UBA2883. The sequence goes on from JBNMJS010000044.1 coordinate 2,894, forward strand.
TCTTCCGGCGACATATTACTATATTGTGATTTTATCTTTTCAGCAGTCTTGTTATACAAAACTTTCAAATCATTCTCAGTAACTGCCTCATTTTTATCACCATCATTAGCATAAGCCAACAATTGCTGGACTTCTTTCTCATCAATAGTATCATTGCCATCTGCATTCAATGTATCAAACATATCGCCAACAACACTCGACATGTCACTACCAAATACAGAAGATTTATCTCCAGCAGTAGATTGTTTCATCTCTTGATATTTAGAGATAAATTGTTCTCTGGTCATGCCAGCCTTAAATAAATCGTTTAATGAAAAGTTCTCACTCATTTTTATACTACTGCCTCACTATATATATAAAGTCACATGTTTACATCCAATTTCAGACATGTCATTTTTTGTAAAATATCTTAACAATTACATTATTTTTTCAATTATATTAAGTTTTGTAAATACGAGTTTTTCGTATTATAATTGATGTTTGGCTTATAATTGTACAAAATACAATTATAAACTAGCAAAATAATCCGTTCAGATGATTTAGAATAATATGCGGAAGGGTATGCTTAAATAAACAGAGACACATCACTGAGCAAAAAACGCAAAATATGAGGTAAGCTCGATGGTAGATAACAGAGCCGCAGGGTTCTATGGTGTGGCCGGTGCATTTAACTTTAAAAGTGGGGACATATCTGGAACCGCAGCAAAAACAAGCGACGACCGTGCGAGTCAAGGAACAGAGTATGGACGTGTAGATGCTGCCGAAGAAGAACAAGCGGTAAACGGAAACAAATACGTAGATAATAGTGCTCAACTTAACGCAACTCTTAATTCGTTGGCAATGATGAATGTTGCGTCAGTAATCAATTCAAAACTTCCGAAATTGACTAGAAACAAAGATTTTAGAAAATTGTTAGAAGAAGCTGAAGGATTGATTTCTAGCGTTTCTCTTGATGATGAAAGAGAATCTAAAAAGCATGAAAACAAAAGTCACCACGATGAAGATGATGACGACGATAATGAATATTATTGATAATTTATGCTTATGTTCGTTTAAATTTATAATTTATGAGTGCTTTAAAATTGTTTTTTGAAAAAAAACTATTAAAATAAAATATATGAGAAAATTACTACTAACATGTTTATTGGTGTTGATGAGTGCGTCAGTTTCTTATTGTGAACCTATACCACAACAAGGACCATCTAGTGCTGATACACCATATTATATGGATTCTCAAAATGTTTTAAGAGAAAAACCAAAACAAGAAGAAGCATCTCAAGAAGATTCTACTGTAGATGATACAGAAGAAAGCACGCCTAGCAATGATACCAATGACGAACAAATTGATGATGCAAACAATCCAATAAACTATGATGCTAGTCAAGAAAATGTTCAGGACAAAAACTTCACACCGGTAGCACGACCTGCACAAGATGACGAAATTAAACAAGACACTCAACCACAACAAGACAAAACAAAAAAAAGAACTAAAAAAAATAAAAAGAATGCAGTAAAAGAAACACCGGCACAAACACCACAAGAAAATGTAGAACAGCCACAACAAGAAGGTACAACATTAGACACAACTCAAACTAATGAAATTCAACCTACTGCACCGAAAACATATTCTCAAGACGATTACGAACAAATGTATAGAGATATGCCTGTTCCAACATTTACATTCGTACACGGTGTGGACCCTGACCAATATTACGATATGAAAGATACAACTTGGTCACCTTACCCATTGTTGAGATTAAATTCTCCACTCTATTTTAAAACAATCACTATCCAACCTGGGTATTACTTATTAACACCTAGAAAATATAAAGATGATTGGTACATCTTATTCAAAGAAGCGGGAAAAGTAAAATATACAATCCCTGTATTTGCAAAAGATTACACACCTGAATTTTATTACCGAGATAACTTAAAAGAACTTGATATGGGCAAATCTCAAAGATGGCAAATCAAATTCTTAAATGCTTGGGGTAAATATATCAGAAAATCAAAGAGAAGACCTGCTACAAAAACAAATGTTGAATTAACAGATTTAGATAACAATTTCTTGTTAATTGAGTTGTATTATGGTCCTTACAAATATTCAACAATTTTTAGAATAGAAAAATTCTAATAAAAAACAATTAATTATTGGAAATAAAAAATTTGTTATTGTATAATATTATCAAATATAACTCAGGGTTAATCCCCATATACTTAGGAGGAGTTGTTGTGAAAATACTTAATAAAAAAATATTTCTTATTATAAATATGATATTTATATTGTTCTTATCTGGAATACAAGCAAGTTTTGCAGTACCACCAGACCAACTTTATGATGAAGTTTGGAGATTGATTAATCTAAAATACGTTGACCAAACTGACAATTCACAAGATTGGAACATTTGGCGTCATAGATATGATGGCAAAATGAGAACAAAAGAAGATGCTTATATTGCAATAGATACAATGCTAGCAAGCCTTAATGATCCATATACAAGATTTTTAGATCCAAAAGAATTTGCAGAAGAAACATCTTCTATCAAAGGTTCTCTACAAGGTATAGGTATTCAAATTGGAATGAAAGACGGAAACCTTGTTGTAATCGCTCCGATTGAAGGTTCACCTGCTGACAAAGCCGGAATCTTAACAGACGATTTAATCTTAGAAATTGATGGTGTAAGTACTAAAGGTATTACAATTGATAAAGCAGCCGATAAAATCAGAGGTAATGCTGGTAGTCAAGTTACACTACTTGTAAAAAGAAAAGATGAACAACCTAAAAAATATACAATCACACGTGCTGAAATTGAAATCAAATCAGTATCTATAAAAACACCTATCGAAACAAAAATTCCTGATAGTGTACAATATATTAGATTAAGTTCATTTATTAGTAAAAATGCTGCTAGTGAAGTTTTAAATATCTTAAAGACAACTGCAAACACTAAAAAAGGATATATTCTTGACTTACGTTCAAATCCAGGTGGATTGCTAAGTAATGCTATCCTTATGTCAGATATGTTCTTACAAGGCGGCGGAATTGTTAGTACAGTTGACAGATATGGTTACAAAGATACAACAAAAGCCGCAAAAATTAGAATTACAAACAAACCACTAGTAATCTTAGTAAACAAAGGTTCAGCATCTGCTAGTGAAATATTTAGTGGTGCTATGAAAGATAACCAAAGAGCAATTTTAGTTGGTGAACAAACTTTTGGTAAAGGTTTAGTTCAAGAAATAAACAAGTTATCTGATGATGCTGGTTTAAATATCACTATCCAAAGATATTTAACACCAAATGGAACAGATATTCACAAAAAGGGAATTACTCCTGATTATGTTGTAAAACTAACAGCAGATGATGTTAAAAATAAAAATGACGTACAATTAAAAGAAGGCTTAAAAATCTTGTTGAAAGAATGTGGAGAATCAATTCCAGAATACTTAAACGAACCTATTGCTGATAAAGCAAAAGATACTAACAAAAAAGCAACTGTAACAGATAAAAAGAAAAGCACTTCTGAATGTACAACACCTGAAAGTACAAAGAAAAATGAAGCAGTAACATTACCTGCTATCAATTCAAAACCAGTAAAAAAATAATTTATAATTAGTTATGATAAGAAAAGAATGGAAAATAATTAATAATAAAGATACAAAGCCGCTAATTGAGCGGCTTTTATCAGTGAGAGGAATTACTAGCAAAGAAGATATAAAAGAATTTCTAAATCCGTTAGACATTACCTTAACTCACCCAAATGCTTTTTGTGATATGCATAAAGCCGTTGATAGAATAGAACAAGCCGTTCAAAATAACGATAAAATTCTAATCTATGGTGACTTTGATGCCGATGGTGTAACCTCTACATCATTATTAATGAAAACATTGACACATGTTGGTGCAAATGTCGAATACTATATTCCAACAAGAGAAACTGACGGGCACGGACTTAACTCTAACTCATTAGTAAAACTAATGGTAAAAGTAAAACCGAAACTAATTATTACTGTTGACTGTGGTATAAGTAATATTGAAGAAGTAGCATTTATAAACAGTTTCAAAAAAGATGTAATTATTACAGACCACCACGAAGCACCAGAACAATTGCCAGATGCATTAGCAATAATAAATCCTAAAGCACAAAATTCACTTGATGAAAACTTAACAACAAAAGAACTCAAATATTTAAGTGCATTAGCAGGTGTTGGTGTTGCATTCAAATTGGCACAAGGTGTCCTAGAAAGATTTGAAAAACTCGACTACTCAATGGAAATTTTACCATTCGTAGCAATCGGTACAATTGCTGATATTGTACCTTTAATCGGTGAAAATAGATATTATGTACTCAAAGGTTTAGAACTAATCTCAAAAGGTCGTCACTATGGGCTAAAACGAGTTTTAGAAAATGCAGGATACAATGATATAGAATCAGGTATAACGGCAGATCAAATAGCCTTTGGGGTTGCACCAAGAATAAATGCTTGTGGTAGATTAGATTCTGTTGAAGATGCTGTTAAAGTCTTGATTAGTGATAACAAACAAGAAATTGAATTGTCTGTAATGGCACTAGAAAACTTCAACAAAGTTCGTCAAGAATTATGCAATACAATCTTTGAAGAAGCCGACAAAATGGCAGAAAAATCTAGAGATAACATATTAGTACTTTTCAAAAAAGATTGGCACGTTGGTATTATTGGTATCGTTGCTTCAAAATTGGTTGAAAAATATGGTAAACCAACATTCTTAATGACATATTCAGAAGATACAAACCAAATAAGATGTTCTGCAAGAGGTGTTGAAGGTTGTGAAGAATTAAATCTATATAATATCATTGCAAATATTTCAGATAAACTAGATGGTTTTGGTGGTCACGCATTGGCTGCTGGGCTTTATTTTTCACTAGACAAAACATCTTTTGAAGACGTTAAAAAAGCATTGATTTCATCTTATAACACTTTGATGAACTCTAAAAAACCTTCTCCAATACTTAATATTGATTTAGAAATTGAACCAACAGACTTAACAGAAGACTTGATAACAGATATTTCTAAACTTGAACCATTTGGAGCAGCAAACCCATCACCGGTTTTTGCAATAAAAGATTTCAAACTAAAACAAAAAAAACTTATGGGTTCTAATAAAGAACATTTAAGACTAACTGTAGAAAAGAATGGAGCAATTTTCAATGCTATATGGTGGTCTTATGGTGACATTGCTTTAAAAGATGGAGATACATTAGACATCGCATTTTCACCTCAACTAAACACATTTAACGGAAATACAACAATACAATTGATTATAAAAGATATTCATTCAGATTGTATTGTTGAAACTCAAGAATCAAAAATTATCACTTACGATAATCGTAAAAAAACAGATATTACTGAAAAGGTAAATGCTTACCTAAAAAATGCTAAATATGATTTTTGTATCTTTGCAGAAAATCATTCTATTATTGAAGAACTAAAAAAATATGACGAAATAAGCAAAAGGATTGTAAACAGACATTCTTTAAACCCTACTGATGGAATAATGTTTTTTGACTATCCACCAAGTGAAGAAATTATGCAAACTATATTAGAAAAAGTTTGCCCTATTAGAATTCACTACATGAACTACGATTTAGACAAAATAAAATCTTTTGATTATCTAAAAACAATATCAGGAATGATAAAATATGTTTGTAATTCAAGAGATGGCAAGTTTGATTTGAATAGTAGTGCTTGTTTTTTAGGTGTTACAAACAATATGGTAGAAACATTGCTTGAATTGTTTGAAGATTGCCAATCTATCAATATTATAGAAAGAGCCGAAGATTATTTTATTATCAAATTTCTAAGGCAAGTTCCAACAGAAACCTTAAAAGACTCAGAAAACTACAACGTATTTATGGAACAACTTTCTAACACGATAGAATTAAGAAAACACTATCTGGAATGTGATATAAACGAATTGGCTACGGCCTAGCAAATTATATTTTTTCACGTTTTAAATAAATATGACCAACATCGTTAATCCTGCTGTGAAATTTTCGTATAATATCATAAAAGGTTCTATACCAGAACGTCGTAGAATGATTGCCGATTATAACAAAAGAATCTTTAATGAAATATGCGAACACATTGAAGATAAAAAGATTTATAAAGGTGATTTACAAAAATCTATTGAAAAAGTACTACCCGAAAAGAAGAAGATTGAAGTTATTTCAGCTAAAAAAAGTAATGTTGTGAGCGGTGAATCTGATTATATTTATGGTAAAAAGAACGAAATTATTGGTCAAACAATCGAAATGCCTATGAAAAGTGGCAAAATAGCACAAACAAATATTGCTGTATTTATGCATGAATTGACTCATGTTATGGATGCACTTGTAAATCCAAAACTTACAGCACGAACAAATAGAATGTATCAACATAATTTATATACAAAAGAATATGACGATATGATGTTCAACACTTTGTACAAATACGAAAAAGTTGATGCTTCTACACCTAAAAGTCAAAAAGATGAAATTATTCAAAAGAGAAAAGGACAAGTTTTACAATTTTTAAAAGGTAAAAAAACGGAAGATAAAATTGATTATATCCAAGAACTTAAAAATTCATTACTAACAGAAAAAAATGCATTCACAGAAGAACATATTTATGCAAAAAAATTAGAAAAAATGAATATTAAAAGTGATGAAGATTCTTTAAATGACACTAGATTGGGCTATATGTTTAATGAAAAAATACAGATGTTGCACGAAATTGGACTTGATACAATAGCCAAAGCTAGAAAAGAATTTGCTCAAAAATTAGCTCGAAAAAATAAAAAGAAAAATAAATTATAATACTTTGGTATTAGTTGATTATAAGTTATATTTAGTGTAGTGTTTAGTTGTGGAAAATGAAAATAATTTAGACTTGGATTTAATAAAACAAACTTGCGGTATCGGTTCAGAGATTAACGCAGAGGTTTTGATACAAAACCTTATCAATCTATCTGATAACTATACCGACGAGGAATTAGTGCAAATCTATAATTATCTAATGGGAAAAGTTTATAATCCAAAAGTGTTGATGCAATTAATCAGACTTTCAGATAAATATAGAAGTGCATCATCACTTAGTGTACTTGTAGATTTACTTTTGATGAGAATAAACTTAGAAAACACACCTTACGATTTCGATGATTTAATCAATGTTAGAGTAATGTGCGCAAAAGCAATTGCTAACATAAAAGATACATCAGTTGTTGGTTCACTTTTATATTGTCTAAACAACAAAAATGAAAACTATAAGGTAAGACTTGCTTGTGCTGATGCACTTGGCAAAATTGGTGACAAATATGCAGTTGCACCATTAATTGACTTAATGCAAGATGAAGAAGAAAAATCTGTATATTTAAAAGAATCTGCAGTATCTGCTCTAGGGATTTTGGGGGATAGCAGAGCAGTTGATCCGTTGGTTTCTATATTAGAAGCAAAACAAGGATTTTTAGACAAGTTCTCATTTCTAAAAGAACGTGTTATTGAAGCACTTGGAAAATTAAATATCAATAGCAGTAAAATTAATAAAGCATTAAAACAATCATTATACGATGTTTCACCAATGGTAAGAATAAACGCAATAGAAGCGATTATGAATAGTGGTGAAGATGATGCTGCAGACACTATACGACCTTGTTTAAATGATGATGATAAAGAGGTTAAGAAAAATGCTCTTATCGCATTATACAACTTAGAGGGCAGAGATATTCTTGATGAAGTTTTAGCGAAATCAGAATATAGCGACGATTTAAAAACTGAAGCAATGAATTTGATAGAAGAATACGAAAACGGAGAAGACGAAGATGAAGAATAGAAAATCTATTATTCTTTTGTCTGGTGGTTTAGATTCACTTGTCACAATGGGAGTAGCAAAAGATGAATATAATATTCAACTTGCACTAACATTTGATTATGGTCAAAAATCTTTAAAACAAGAAACTTCTGCGTCAAAAGAAATTGCTGAATATTATAATGTTGAACATAAAATTATAGAATTACCATTTCTAAAACAGATAACAAAAACAGCATTAGTAAGTGATGAAGAAGTTCCAACAGACGAACTATACACACAAGATAGTGCAAAAGCAGTTTGGGTTCCAAATAGAAATGGATTATTTTTAAACATAGCAGCATCATTTGCTGACACTTATGAATTTACGCATATTTTGTTTGGTGCAAACAAAGAAGAGGGTGCAACATTTCCTGACAATACTCAAGAATTTGTTGATGGAATAACAGAAAGTTTCAAATACTCAACACTAATTCAAGCCAAAGTTGTAGCACCATTGATTAATTATAACAAAAATGATATAGTTAGTTTAGCCTTAAAACAGTCTATACCATTAGAAATGGCAAGAAGTTGTTATAGGCAAGGGGAGAAGAATTGTGGAGTTTGCGAATCTTGCAAACACCTAAAAGAAGCATTAGAGTATAATAATGCACAGGAATATATAGAACGGTTATTTTAAAATGATTACAAAATACTTAGATGAAGAGATTAAATACATAGGTTCACAACTTGCACCACATTGGATATACAAAACACACAAAATTCAAGGTGATGCTATTGTTGCATTTTGCGGAGAATGCGAAGTTAAACTAACAGAAATGGTTGATATAGAAGACGTTATCAACAATGAACCTATTTATAGCAAATATATGCTTAGTTTTATTACTGAACAATTCAATGTTGACCTTGTAGAAGGTGTTTTCAGACAAAGATTACTAATCTGTATTATTAAAGAAGAATTAGAAAAAAGAGGAATTTTTGTTGAAAGACGTGGTGATGATTTAATGATTGATAACAAAAAATTGTCAGTATCAATCGCAACGAAATCAACTACATCTATATTAATTCACACTGGATTAAACATTGATTCTACTGGAGCACCTGTAAAAGCATCAGGATTGACTAGTGAATTAGGAATAACTGATATAAAAGAATTCGCACAAGAAATTATGCGTAGATATTCAGAAGAAATTGAAGATATAATATTAGCAAGTACAAAAGTTCGTGGAGTTTAAATATGAGCCAATACTATAAAAAATATATGAAAAAGAGAGAAGAAGAAAAACCTAGTTACTTAAAATTATTTATAGGTGCTTTTCTTGTAATGATATTTTTCTTTGTAATAGTTGCGACTCATTTATCATCAACAGTTGATACAACTATTGGCGAAAATGATGAGGGTGATATTAAAGAATCAGGTTTAGGTGTAAAACACTTGATAGACAGTCGTCTTAGACTAATTCAAATGGAAGATAATAGTGGAAGCCAAACTACAAAAACACAAAAACCAAATATTGATAATTACGGTAAAACTGTTCAAGTAAACCAAGATTCTGAATACAAAGGACAGTATCAAAACACTTATGGCTATAATCAAACTCAACAGTCACAACCTTATAGCCCAACTTATAACAATGCGAAAAATCAATATAACAATTATGGTTCTTCTGCAAGTTATAGTAGTGGTAGTACAAATTCATCAAGTTATGCAAACAAAACATATACTGTACCAACACCATCTACTCAAATAAGAACACAATCAACTACTCATACACAAAATAGCAATAGTAGTTCACCTGCTCATAATATACAAAAGAACCTTACACCAACAGGTATGTAATTATGGCATATTTGATTGATACTCATGCTCATATTGATATGTATGAGAATTGGGAAGAAATTTGTAATAACGCAGAAAACAACGGTATAAAAAAAATAATTATACCGTCTGTTGAATTAAAATATTTTCAAAAAGTTATTGATATTGCTAACAAACGTGAAAATTTATATTGTATGCTAGGGATTTTTCCATCTGAAGCAAAAACTTGGAATGATGAAATTCTAGATACTATTAGAGAATTGAGTAAAAACGAAAAAGTTGTTGGTATTGGTGAAATCGGATTAGATTATTATTGGGATAAAACCTTTAATGAAAAACAACAAGAAATTTTTATTAAACAAATTAAACTTGCCAATGAACTTAATTTGCCAATAGCAATACACGATAGAGAAGCACACAAAGATTCTTTTGACATTCTAAAAAAATATAACAAGAACTCAAAAGTTGTATTTCATTGTTTTTCAGGAAGTCCAGAATTTGCAATGGAATGCATTAAAGAAGGTTGGTATATTGCATTAGGTGGAGTTGTAACTTTCAAGAATGCAATTAAAGCAAAAGATACAGCAAAGATTGTACCACTAGATAGATTACTACTAGAAACAGATTCTCCATATTTGACACCTGTACCATATCGAGGAAAGGAAAACCAACCAGCCTATGTGAAATATGTAGCAGAAGAAATTGCTAAATTGCGAGATATAGACGTAGAAGAAGTTATGACAAACACAAGCAAAAATGCAGAAAGCGTATTTGGAATTTGAAAAAAGAACGATTAGACAAAATTTTAGTAGATTTAGGGTATTTTGAAACAAAAAGCAAAGCGTCAGCATCAATACTTGCAGGGCAAGTTAAAGTTAATGATGAGGTGATTACTAAGGCTGGTTTTCAACTTAACCCAGAAAAAGAATATGAGTTTGATATAAAAACTATGCCTTACGTTTCTCGCGGTGGTTTCAAATTGCAAAAAGCACTCGATGCATTTGAATTTAGTCCACAAGATAGAGTCTGTATTGATGCTGGAGCATCTACTGGTGGCTTTACAGATTGTCTATTGCAACGTGGTGCAAAATTTGTTTATGCTGTTGATGTCGGCTACGGTCAATTGGCTTGGAAAATTCGTTCAGATGAAAGAGTTAAAACAATTGAAAAAACAAACTTAAAAATATGCTCTAAATCTGATATTTATTCTAACGAAGATACAATTGCAGATTTGTTAGTTTCTGATATGTCATTCATTTCATTAGAAAGAGTTTTGCCAAATTTAAAAACACTTTTAAACCCTGAATTTCACGAAATGATATGCTTGATTAAACCACAATTTGAAGCAGGTAAAGAATATGTTGAAAAAGGTGGAGTAATAAAAGATAAATCAGTACACAAAATGGTTATTGAAAATGTTGTTAATTGCGTTCACTCATTAGATTACAAGATTTTGGGATTAACATTTTCTTCTATCAAAGGTCCTAAAGGTAATATTGAATATTTAATTTGGTTCAGCAATGATAAAGAACAAAATGAAACAGAATTTAGTATTGATGAAGTTGTAGAAAATGCACACGAAACTTTGAATTAGATTATTTTGTCAAAGCCATAACTATTTTGTAAATATCTTCTATCTTTTCAGGGTGATTTTTTAATTTTTCGTTTATTTCGTTTAACAAATCCTCTGTTGTCTTTTTATGCTCAAAATCAAAAACATCAACAAAATTAAGCCCTAAAACATTAAGGATTGCTTCAAGATTCATCATAGATGGATAATTTTTACCATTTTCAATATTACTAATCGTAGCAGGTTCAACCGAAATTAGTTCAGCTAATGTTTCTTGGTTTATCCCCTTACGCTTACGCAATTCTCTAAGTCGTTTTCCAAGTAATATTTTTTTATCCATAATCACCACATAATTACTTTTTAAAAATTTTAGCATTTACAGATTTATTTTTGAACTAAATATAACTTAATAATTTATTGAAAATTAAGTTGAGTTTAATTATTATGAATTTAAACTTACATTTTTGTATAAAAATTAAGTTTGACTTTATAAAAGGGGTTAAAATGTCAAATGTAAAAGAGAATACACTGGACATAAAACTTCAAAACTTGGGGAGTTTGCTAAAAAGTTTAAGAATAGAAAAAGGATTGAAACAGTCTGACGTTGCAGAACGTGTGGGAGTTTCAACACAACATTATTCAAGAATTGAACGAGGCGAATATACACCAAGTTTGCAAACATTTTTTAGTTTGGTTGAGATGTTTGATATTGATATATCAAGACTAAAACTAAAAGATAGTCAAAATATTTCATCAACAATGTATGAAATATTGAAGTTGTTGGAGAAATTCAACAATACACAACAACAGGCTGTATTGTCTTTTCTAAAGACTATGGAACCGGTGACAACTTGACAATTGAATATAAGTGTCATCCTGAATTTATTTCAGGATCTCTGAGAAGAAAAGAAACGTAGGTTTGACTATGCCTAAAGAATAGATTCTTCGCTTCGTTCAGAATGACACAGTTACCGTCATCTTGAGCAAAATATATTACAAAGTACATGTAATATAACAAAAAAGAGCGAAAGATCTAGTGAGATTCCGAAACAAGTTCGGAATGACAATAATTAAACGTCATTACGAGGAGCGAATGAAATGAGTGACGAAGTAATCCAATAAAAATGGATTGCCACGAAAATCAAAGATTTTCTCGCAATGACAAAGAAAATGACAATTAAATAATCATAACGTCATGCTGAACTCGTTTCAGCATCTATAAAAGTAGATTCTTCGTTTCACTCAGAATGACGGAATTTAAAACAATAAAAAAATAAGAGGACATAAAGTTTGAGTTTTATAGAAAATATATTTTCAATAAAAGATTATGGCGAAACGCATAAAAT